>JBPCNK010000094.1:0-24755 GCA_051001345.1 Acidobacteriota bacterium
CATGCAATTCATTCCGCAGCAGAGATTGTTCGGGATCTTTTCCCGTGTCGACGATCTCCCGGACTTCTTCAACGGAATCTTCTTCGGAACTTTCGAGCGAATCCCACTGCATGCGCTTGCTGCGGAAGCGCTGGTAGACGTTGTTGAGTGCGATGCGATAGAGCCAGGACTGAAATTTCGCAGTGTCCTGCAGGCTACCGATTTTCCGGAAAGCCATCACGAACGTGTCCTGCATCAGGTCCTCGGCTTCATCCCGGTTGCCCACCATGCGGTAGATGTAGTTCAGAATTCGGCGGGCATACGCATTGTAGATAAACTGGTAGGCGGACAGATCGCCCCGACGGACCTCCATAACCAGACGTTGCAGCTCCGCCGGCTCCAGCGGCGGTTTGCTTTTGTTCTGATCGCTCGTGGCCATCGCTTTCCCCCTGCCTGAGACGACATTTCACGTCTCACATCGAGTATAGCAGCGAGACAAAATGCCTCCATTGGTGACCACCCAGGCCGCTGCGCTATAATCAGGACCATCATCAGAGCCGCGACCGTACAGCCGTGACCATCACAGAGCGGCGACCGTAAGGGAGCGGGTAAAATGGAGCGAGTCTGCGACGATCAAAAGTTTGCTAAAACTCGCGAGTCTGTAATCCAAGGAGTTCTCATCTATGTCGTATCCTGCCACGCTCGCCGATTTGCGACAAAGCGACTACACCCCGGAACGTGTCTGCAAACGCAAGGTCAAAGACGAGCTGCGCGAGAACCTGATCGCCCGCATTGAAAAGGGCGGAACACTGTTTCCCGGAATCGTCGGATACGACGACACAGTGATTCCCCAGATCATCAATGCGATCCTTTCGCGGCACCATTTCATCCTGCTGGGGCTGCGCGGGCAGGCCAAGAGTCGGATTCTGCGCGAGTTGATCGGTTTTCTAGACGAAGTGGTTCCCGTAGTGGCCGGCTGCGAGATTAATGACAATCCCTACGAACCGATCTGCCGGTCCTGCCGCTTGCGGCTGGTCGAATTGGCAGACAAGCTGCCAATCACGTGGCTGCCTCGGCAGGCGCGTTACGTCGAGAAGCTGGCGACACCGGACGTGACGATTGCCGATATCCTGGGCGACGTCGATCCAATCCGCGCGGCCCGCAGCGGGCTGAACCTGGCCGACGAGCTTACGATTCATTACGGCCTGATGCCGCGCGCGCATCGCGGGATACTGGCGATCAATGAACTGCCCGATCTGGCGCCCAAGATCCAAGTGGGACTTTTCAACATCCTGCAGGAAGGCGATGTTCAGATCAAAGGGTATCCGATCCGTCTGCCGCTGGATTTATTAATGGTGTTTACCGCCAATCCCGAAGATTACACGGCGCGCGGAAAAATTATCACGCCGCTGAAGGATCGCATCGGCTCGGAGGTCAAGACGCATTATCCGGCCACGCTCGGCCATGGCCTGGCCATCACCGAGCAGGAAGCCTGGGTGGAGCGTTCGCGCTCGCTGCCAATAACGATCCCGCATTTTATCCGCGAGATCGTCGAACAGATCGCGTTTGAAGCGCGCGCCGATCAGCGCGTCGACAAGCGTTCCGGAGTCAGTCAGCGCATGCCGATTTCCTGCCTGGAAAACGCGCTCAGCAATGCGGAGCGCCGCGCCCTGTTCGGCCGGGAGCGGACCGTCGTGCCGCGCATCTCCGACATCTATGCGGCCATTCCCGCACTGACGGGAAAAATGGAGCTGGAATACGAAGGCGAGGTCAAAGGAGCCGACAGCATTGCTCGGGACCTGATCCGGGATGCGGTCGGGCGGACGTTCTCGCGCTACTTTCACGCCGGCGATTTCAAGCAAGTCATCGAATGGTTTGACTTGGGCGGGACGCTCAAACTTTCCGACACCCAAACCGACGCGAGGAATCTGGAAGCCATCGGACAAATCCAAGGTCTGGGTGAAAAGCTCGGCAAGCTGGGAATCCAGCCTAAGGATTCGCCGGGCCTGCAGGTCAGCGGCGCAGAATTCATTCTGGCAGGACTGCACGCGCAAAAGAAACTCAACCGCAGCGAGGAATCCGGTTACCACAAGGCCCAGCCGGAGGCCCGCCAACCGTTTTACGAAGACGTCAAGGATTTTCGCAAGAAGCCGGTATAAGGGCGGCCGGATCCACCATCATGGCGACTGTCAAATACGAGAAATGGACCGGAGACGACTGGGACTCTCTCAGCCTGGAAGAGCTGCTCGACAAGCTGTCCTCTTTCATGTTGCAAAGCGGCTTTTACGACCAGTTCCAGCAGTACTATCGTCAGAACTATTCGGATCGCAGTCTGGATGCGCTCAAGCAAGCCATTCTCCAAGCGCTCTTGGAAATGGAAATGCTGCCCGAGGAGTGGCGCAAGCAGGCTGAACAGGAACAGGTCGCGCCGGAACTCCAAAAAGTTCTCGATCGGCTCATCGAACGAATGGTGGCCGAAGGCTACATCCGCCTGCAGCAGGACCAGTTCCGATTCAAGCGCAAGGGCAAGGGCGGAGCCGGCCCCGAATCACCGCAGGTGCACTTCGAGATGACGGACAAATCGCTGGATTTTCTCGGATTCAAGACGCTCAAGGATCTGATGGGTTCGCTCGGCAAGAGCAGCTTTGGACGACATGAGACCGATCATCTCTCTACGGGAGTCGAGACAACCGCCGCAGCCAAACCGTACGAGTTTGGAGACACGCTCAACCTGGATGTTTCCGCAACGCTGCTTTCAACTATTCAGCGATCCGGCCTGAAGGTTCCCCTGGAGGTCGACTACGCCGATCTGCACGTCCACCAGAGCGAATACCAGAGCAGCTGCGCTACGGTTCTGCTGCTGGACACCAGCCACAGCATGATTCTCTACGGAGAGGACCGGTTCACACCCGCCAAGCGGGTTGCGCTGGCGCTGATGCATCTGATTCGGACCCAGTTTCCGGGCGACTCGCTGGCGCTGGCGCTGTTTCACGATTCCGCAGAAGAGATTCCGCTTGGCCAGCTTGTGCGCGTCAAGGTGGGGCCGTATTACACCAATACGTGCGAAGGACTGCGGCTGGCCCAGCGCATCCTGGCGCGCCAGCGCAAGGACATGCGCCAGATCATCATGATCACCGACGGCAAGCCTTCGGCGCTGACGATGCCCAACGGCCGTGTCTATAAGAATGCTTTCGGACTGGATCCGATGATCATCGGGGAGACCTTCAAAGAAGCAGCCAACTGCCGCCGCCAGGGGATCCTGATCAACACGTTTATGCTGGCCAGCGATCCGTACCTGGTCGAGTTTGTTAAGAAGGTCGCCGAGATCTGTCGCGGCAAGGCGTACTTTGCCAGCACATTCAATCTCGGCAAGTATATTCTGATGGATTACATGCGCCGCAAAACTCGGACTGTGCACTGATGGGGTGGCGCCGGCCGCCTAGCCGGTGGCTTTACCTACTTCTACTTCTTAAAAAATGCCGCATTGCCCTCGGTAAAGCTCTTCCAATGTTCAGGGAGCTCTTCTTCGGGAAAGATCGCCTCGACCGGGCAGACCGGCACGCACGCGCCGCAGTCGATGCACTCTTCCGGATCGATGTAAAACTGGTTGTGTCCTTCGGCCGTGTGGATACAGTCGACTGGACAGACCTCGACACAAGCCGAATCTTTGACATCGATACAGGGGTGGGCGATCACGTGGGTCATTCCGAGCTATTCCTCCTGGACAGAAAACGTGAGCATCATAGCAGATTCAGCCCGCAAATCCAAAACCTGGGGCCGCGCTCCCAACGAGCCAAAACAACTGAATTTGCAGGCTTACAGGCACTCCTGCCCGGTTGCTTTACGCTGGCTCCATGATAGATTTTTGATAACTTCCGCTGAGTTTTGCCATCGGAAGTAATGAGGCCTGATTCGCCGACCGGTCGCAACCAAAGCACCAACAGTGCCGCGACCGAAAGGGAGTCGGGCCGGTTGATACGGAGCGCCAACAGAGCCGCAACCGTAAGGGAGCGGGCCCGTTGACTGAAAGCACGATCGAGATTCTTAGTGAAATGGCAAGATTTCGCCCATTAGTAATACAGGCGATTTCGACCTTGGCTAGACTGTACAAGATTTCAAGTTTTGCTAATTCGAAGGAGAAAAGATGAGCAAGCGCATAACAACCTTGGCTTTGGTCCTCTTGATGGGTCTGCTGTCGCTGTATTGCAGCCGGGGCACAGAGAGTCAGACGGCCGATAACCGTCAACCCGAGCAGGCGCAGCCTGTTGCTCCTGCCGTTTCCGAGGCGGAAGCACGACAGCAGCGCGAGGCGGAGCTGGCCCAGCGCGAAGCCGAGGTGGCACGCCGCGAAGCGGAGCTGACCGGACGCAAATCGGCTACACAGCCGCGCCGCGCCGCGGCGCCGGCTGTGCGCAGAGAGACCCCAGTCGATCCGGCCCCGGTTCGCGATGCGCCGCGCTCAGACAATCGTTCGCCCGAGCGTGTGGCCGATCGTCAGCCGCCGCGTCCGGTTGTTCGCGAAACGGTCGTTCGCGCTGGAAACGAATTGCATGTCCGCTTGGCCGACACGCTGGATTCGCGTCAGAGCCGCGCCGGCGAGCGCTTCAGCGCGATTCTCGATCGCGATTTGGTTGTTGACGGCAACGTCATCGCCCGAAGAGGAAGCGCCGTCGAAGGTCGCGTTGTGGATGTAACTGACTCGGGACGGGTCAAGGGCCGTTCGGAAATCGCGTTTACGCTGACAAGCCTGAACGCCGGCGGTCGGAGCTACCCCATCGACACCAATACGATCCGCATGCAGGCTGAAGCCGGAATCAAAGAGGATGCGGCCATCATCGGTGGAGCAACGGGCATTGGAGCAGCCGTAGGCGCTGTTGCCAAGGGCAAGAAGGGCGCCGCCATCGGCGCGGCCATCGGCGCCGGAGCCGGCACGGCCGCCGTGCTGAGGCAGAAGGGCAAGTACATCGAAATCCGGCCCGAAACCGATTTCACCTTCCGCCTGCAGGACGACCTGGTCGTACGTCGCTAACCGCAGTTCCCCGGGGTCGGTTCTAGAACCGGCCCCCTTTTTTTCTCTACCGCATCACGTCAAAGCACATGTGGGCACAGGGCTCCAGCCCTGTGCGCTTTTTTCCAACGCTTGGCGCCCCCGCAGAACTGCAACCCGGAGGGAGCAGGTAAACGAGCGTGCTCAGCGAACCATCATTGAATCCACTCGCTGATCGCTCATTGAAATTCTTCGCCACACTTCGCTATGATTCGTACAATTCATGACTCTCTCTGCTGGTTCCAGACTCGGTCCCTATGAAATTGTGTCGCCGCTGGGTGCGGGCGGGATGGGCGAGGTTTATCGCGCGCGAGATTCGAGGCTGCAGCGGACCGTTGCGATCAAAGTTCTTCCCGCTCACCTATCCGCTGACTCCAATCGGCGCCAGCGTTTGGAACGCGAGGCGCGCGCCATCTCCAGCCTGAACCATCCACATATCTGCACGCTGTATGACATCGGGCATGAGAGCGGGCTGGATTTTCTGGTCATGGAATACGTCGAGGGAGAGACGCTGGATCGACGCCTGGCCAAAGGACTGTTGTCGCCCGAACAGGCGTTGCGCTACGCAACCGAAGTAGCCGAAGCGCTGGACAACGCCCATCGCCAGGGGGTTGTTCACCGAGACCTGAAGCCGAGCAATATCATGCTCACCAAGTCGGGAACCAAGCTGCTTGACTTCGGCCTCGCTAAACTGCGTCCAGCCGAGAAGGGCGCCGCATTCGCCAACCTATCGGCAATTCCGACCGAGGGCGGCAAGGACTTGACCGCGGAGGGGACGATTTTAGGAACGTTTCAGTACATGGCGCCCGAGCAGTTGGAAGGACAAGAAGCCGATCCGCGCACGGACGTCTTCGCCTTCGGTTTGCTCGTGTACGAAATGATCACCGGCAGGAAAGCTTTTGAGGCGAAAAGCCAGGCAAGCTTGATTGGCGCCATCCTGCACAGCCAGCCTGCGCCCATGTCGTCGCTGCGGCCCATGGCTCCTCTCGCGCTTGACAGGCTCGTCCACAAGTGCCTGGCGAAGGATCCCGACGAACGCTGGCAGAGCGCGTCCGATCTTGCAAGCGAGCTGCGATGGATCGCACAGGGTGGGTCCGACCCGGCCCTGGCACTGCACCCGGTCAAAGCGTTTCGCCCTCGCTTGAAACTCGCCTGGTACATTGCGGCGGCCTTGTTTCTGCTGAACCTCCTGCTCGGTTATTTCGTGTTTCGCTTCGCAACCTTCGAGCCGGATAGCGCCATGCAGGTTTTGTCCGTTGTGCCGCCGAGGAATTCGAGCTTCGATCTCACCAACGGCCCCGTTCTGATTTCTCCCGACGGTCACGCGATCGTTTTTTACGCAAGGACAGAGGGCCTGAACCAGTTGTGGATCCGTCGCTTGGATTCTCAGGAACCCGAGCTTCTGGGAGGAGCGGAGGGATACGATCCTTTTTGGTCGGCCGACAGCCGGTTTGTGGGCTTTTTCAACAACGACAAGCTTAAGAGAATCGAGGTGAGCGGTGGTCCGGCTCAGACAATTGCCAGGGTCTCCGATGGTCGGGGCGGAACATGGAATCGTGACGGGGTCATTCTGTTCACCCCGGGACCCAGGGACGGGATTTATCGCGTCTCGGCCAGCGGAGGTGAGGCGGTTTCTGTTACCAAACTGGATGCCTCTCGAGAAGAAACAGGCCACTGGCGCCCACACTTTCTCCCGGACGGCCAACACTTCCTCTACCTTGTTCGCAGTTCAAAACCGGAGAACAACGGGATCTATTTTGGATCGCTGAGCGGGGACAAAGCGTCCAGGCTGGTAGTGCGCGAGGATTCGGCGCCTGTTTACGCACCCCAGGGTTATCTGCTTTTCATTCGCGAGAAGTCGCTGATGGCGCAGCCGTTCGATCTGAAACGGCTTCAGGTCCACGGCGAAGCGGCAGTCATCGCGCGCGATGTGCAATACGTGCCGACGTATGCGTGCGCAGCTTTTTCCGCCTCGGAGACTGGAATGTTGTTGTATGGCGCCGGAAGTGAGGCCGTCCACGATCAATTGTTTCTTTGCGACCGAACAGGAAAGCGGCTCAAGAGCATTGGAGAGGTCGGAGAATACGACTCGCTGCGAATCTCGCCAGATTCTTCGCGCATCGCGCTGGAGAGAATCGACCCGAAGTCGAGGTCGGGCGACATCTGGGTAGCCGATCTGAATCGCGGTGTCGCGACGCGGCTGACCCTTGATCCGATGTGGGAATACCAACCGGTCTGGTCACCCGACTCCGCTGCGATTATCTACCAATCCAACCGCGAGGGTCCTGGCGACCTCTATAAGAAGGACCTGACGGGCGCCGGCAAAGAGGAATTGATTCTCAAGTCGCCTTCCCACAAGACCCCGTGCGACTGGTCGCGAGACTATCTCCTCTATGCGGAGGTTGGTCAGAACACAAAATGGGATCTGTGGGTGCTGCCTTTGGCCGCAGAACGCAAGCCGGTCGTCTACTGGCAGACGGATTTCGACGAAATGAATGCGCGGTTTTCACCGGATGGGAAATGGGTCGCGTTCCAGTCGGATGAATCCGGGAAAAATGAAGTGTATGCCGCTCCGTTTCCGGGGCCGGGCGGTAAGACGCAAATTTCAGTTTCAGGCGGCAGCAAACCCAAATGGGGCTCGGGCGGAAAAGAAATTGTTTACCTCGCGCCCGACAATCAGCTTGTTTCAGTCGGAGTGAGCGGCCAGGGAGCGGCCTTGAAAGTAGGCTCTCCCCTGCCTCTCTTCGAAACGAGGGGGGCTTTTGAAGTTTTGCCGAGCGGACAGCAGATCATCGTAAACACCCTGCCGGGCGGCAACGCTCCAACACCGTTGACGCTTGTCCTGAACTGGACGGCGAAGCTGAAGAAGTAACCGGACGCCTCCGGCTCGGGTTTTTTATTCGTAGTTTTTTCCCCTCGTCCGTACTGTGTTCGACTCGCAAACCCGACGACGCGAACACTATGTCCCATTTTCGACTCTCTTCCGAAGAAGGCCGGACACCCTTTGTCCGCCTGGCTTCCTCAACTGTCGTAGGCATCGACGCCTACCCCGTCGACGTCGAAGTCGACCCCATCGACGACGAAAAGCGGCGCATTGCCACCGTCGGACTGCCCGATGCGGTCGTTCGCGAAAGCATCGAACGGGTTCGCGCCGCGGTTAGAAACTGCGGAGTCTTTTTTCCCACCCGTCGCGGCTTTGTCATCAATCTGGCGCCCGCCTCGCTTCGAAAGGAGGGCAGTGCTTTTGATTTGCCGATCGCGCTTGGAATTCTCGGAGCACTGGGCGCCGTCGACGGCACCAAGCTGCAGGGCTGGATGTTTCTGGGCGAGCTTTCGCTGGACGGCTCGTTGCGGCCGATCCGTGGAGTGTTGCCCGTAGCGATGGCGGCCCGGCAACATGGCTTCAATCGGTTGCTGCTGCCCGCGGCCAACGCCCGCGAGGCTGCCGTCATCGAAGGGTTGGAGGTCTATCCCTGCCATTCGCTGTCTGAAGCCGTGGAATTCTTCGGTGGCCGCAAGCCCATCGAGCCGGCCATTCCCAGTGTGGACTGGTCCGACGGACAGGACTTGCAGGACACGGTCGACTTTTCGGAAGTGCGCGGTCAGGCCGTGGCCAAGCGGGCGTTGGAGGTGGCCACAGCCGGTGGCCACAACATCCTGCTGTTGGGCCCGCCCGGGTCGGGAAAGACGATGCTGGCGCGGAGGCTTCCGACGATTCTTCCGCCGCTGACGTTTGAGGAAGCTTTGGAAACGACCAAGATTCACAGCGTCTGCGGCCTGGTCGCTCCGGGCGCTGGATTGGTTAGCTGCAGGCCGTTTCGTTCGCCGCACCACACGATCAGCTATGCCGGGCTGGTGGGAGGAGGCAACGTGCCGCGTCCGGGCGAAGTGAGCCTGGCCCACAACGGGGTCTTGTTCCTGGATGAGTTGGCCGAGTTCCAGCGCAACGTCCTCGAAGTCCTTCGACAGCCGCTCGAGGACGCGCGCGTATCGATTTCGCGCGCATCCATGTCGCTGACCTTTCCCGCTTCATTCATGCTGGCCGCAGCGATCAACCCTTGTCCGTGCGGATTTCGAGGATCGAATTCACGCGATTGCACCTGCACGGACCTGCAGGTGATTCATTACCTGTCGAAGATCTCCGGTCCGTTGCTCGACCGGATCGACATTCAGGTGCACGTGCCCGAGGTGCCGTTTCAGGATCTGACGCGCCAGCCGCCGGCGGAAAAATCCGAAACGATCCGCGCGCGTGTCGTCGCCGCAAGGCTGCGCCAGTTGGAGCGCTTCCGCGGCACCCGGCTTTTCTGCAACGCGCGGATGGGCCCGCGCCACCTGGAAGAACACTGCCGTCTGGACGCCGCGGCCGAAGCAGTTCTGGAGCGCTCGCTGCTCAAAATGGGATTTTCCGCACGAGCCTACAGCCGCATTCTGAAGGTCGCCCGCACCATCGCCGACCTGGACGCCCGCGACGCGATTGCAGTCGGCGACATCTCCGAAGCGGTGCAGTACCGGAGTCTGGATCGCAATGTGTAATCGGAGGTAGAATCATGCCAATGAACACGGAAGAACGATTCGAGCGGATCGAGCACCAGATGCAACTGGTCGGTGACCACCTGCTGTTGGCGGCCTCTCATCTAGTGGGGCTAACATCGGCGCAACACGCAACCGACGGCCGGGTCAGCCAGCTGGTTGAAATGCAGCATGCAACCGACGGCCGGGTCAGCCGGTTGGCTGAAATGCAACTCGCAACCGACGGCCTGGTCAGGAAGTTGGCTGAACTGCAGCTCGCGACCGACGTCCGGCTCAGGCAGCTGGCAGAAGCTCAGACACGGCTCACCGAAAATCAACAGAGTACAGACGATCGTCTCAACATTCTGGTCAATGTCATCGAACGTTACTTCTCCAACGGCGGTCGAAACTGAGCCTCCAGGGCGGACGGCTATGGCGGTGCCGTGCGCGTAAACGAACGGCCCCACAGAAGAGGTGGCCCCGCGACGCGATCGCCGTCGGCGACATCTCCGAAGCAGTGCAGTACCGGAGCCTGGATCGCAATGTGTAATCGGAGGTAGAATCATGCCAATGAACACGGAAGAACGATTCGAGCGGATCGAGCACCAGATGCAACTGGTCGGTGACCACCTGCTGTTGGCGGCTTCCCATCTAGCGGGGCTGACCTCGGCGCAACACGAGACCGACGGCCGGGTCAGCCAGTTGGTTGAAATGCAGCACGCAACCGACGACCGGCTCAGGCAGCTGGCAGAAGCCCAGGCGCGACAGGCTGAAGCTCTGACGCAGCTCACCGAAAAGCAACAGAGTACAGACGATCGTCTCAACATTCTGATCAATGTCATCGAACGTTACTTCTCCAACGGCGGCCGAAACTGAGCCATTAGGAAATAATTTTCATTCCAGGCGGACGGCTATGGCGGTGCCGCGCGCGTAAACGAACGGCCCCACAGAAGCAATACTACCCACCTTCGCCTAGCGGTCGGCGGCCGGACCCGCTCGCTGTGTATTGCCGAACAGCACTGGAATCTGTCGCTGATCTAAGCCGTCAAAGGTTAGTAAGTTTAACTGGATCAAGGAAATCGAATGTGGGAATTAAGGAGCGTTCGCAGCTCAAAATGGAGTTTTCCGCCCGAGCCTATGGCCGAATTCTGAAGGTCGCCCGCACGATCGCCGACCGGGACGCCCGCGACCAGATTGCAGTCGGCGACACCTCCGAAGCGGTGCAGTACCGCAGTCTTGGATCGCAATGTGTAATCGGAGGTAGAATCATGCCAATGAACACGGAAGAAAGATTCGAGCGCATCGAGCGCCAGATGCAACTGGTCGGTGAGCACCTGCTGTTGGCGGCCTCCCATCTAGCGGGGCTGACATCGGCGCAACATGCAACCGACGTCCGAGTCAGCCAGTTGGTTGGAGCGCAGACCGTAACCGACGGCCGGGTCAGGCAGTTGGTTAAAATGCAGCACAAAACCGACGGCCGGGTAAGCCGGTTGGCAGAAGCAACTGACGACCGGCTCAGGCAGCTGGCAGAAGCAACTGACGACCGGCTCAGGCAACTGGCAGAAGCTCAGACTCGGCTCACCGAAAATCAACAGAGTACAGACGATCGTCTCAACATTCTGATCAATGTCATCGAACGCTACTTTTCCAACGGCGGCCGAAACTGAGCCTCCAGGACGGACGGCTATGGCGGTGCCGCGCGCGTAAACGAACGGCCCACAGAAGCAATACTACCCACCTTCGCCTGCGGTCGGACCCGCTCGCTGTGTATTGCCGAGCAGTACTGGAATCTGTCGCTGATATAAGCCGTCAAAGGTTAGTAAGTTTGACTGGATCAAGGAAATCAAATGTGGGAATTAAAGAAACACATCGCCATTGCACTACAATGCTGATCTGTTTCCATTTCTATGAGGCAGTCTTCGCAGGTGGTGCCAAAGTTGGTCAGGACGTCCCAGCCGATGTGGTTAAAAATACGATCGCAAGTCTCGGTGTAGGTGAACACGCTCGTGCCACAATTACGCTCCGGAGTGGGCATAAGATAAAGGGATACATTACTCAAATCGCTGCTGATACCTTTGAGATTAGTGACCCCAAAGGAGGAGGATCGAGCAGTATCGCCTATTCCGACGTTAGCAAAGTAAGAAAGGGAACTGGCTTGTCCAGAGCTACAAAAATATTGATCGGAGTTGGCACTGCTGTGGCCATCGCTTTTGTGGCGACTGGCGTGTACGTTGATGATTGAACAGTCCCCACTGCGCCGCTTCCCACTGAATCTGCGTCGGCGCGAGTTGGAGAAATGATACAGAGGCTTGGCACCCCTATCCACCCTTCGACCAATATCGTCCCGCGTCGTAACTTCTCCCCGCCCCACATACGGCCTTATTTGGGTGCCTACTTCATCCGGAGAGTACTTTCCTGGGAGCGCGGGCGGCTCGCCCGCACAATTGGTTACTCAAAAGATGACAGGCTGGAAGCCTGTCCTACTATTCGCAGGGGACGCGCTTCATGGGGAAGTCGATGGCCCGCGGCTTGCCCTTGGAGATTCCTTCGATTCGGCCGACCAGCGAGCCGTCCGGCTGCAGGCGATAGATGACGCGCTGCGGAAAGTCGTGCTGCGGGTTTTCGAAAATGACTTCGTTGGCGCTGCTCTGGATCATTTTGAAGCTGGCCTCCGGTTGACCGGAAGGACGTGCCACAAGGGTGACTTGCCCTTCGTGCTCTTCAATGCGCAGGAATTCGTGGGCCACAGTCCTGCCGCCTGCAAGCGTACGGCTCATCCCCAGCAGCGTTCCTCCCGCAGGCTTCATCCAGTGTTCAGTAAACTGTCGAGTGCCGGCCGTGCCCGACCAACAGCCGGCCATCCAGCTCATTGTTTCGACAGCTTGCGCCACCAGGGGCGCCCACATGAAAAGGCAGACGATGGCTAGCGCCGCACTTCGAACAACGGGTTGTCGGGTGGGTTTCATGCAACAGATCTTACTAGAAAAACCACTGCGTGTTACAATGACAAACGGTTAGCCTATGATTGCCTAATTCTCCGCGTGCGACTAAATTTCGCGTGCGCTGCGCCAGTTTTTTCGACGGATCCCCTTCACCCTTGGTGTGACTTTTTTAGGGTCTTGCTCTGTTCGGCCGCAGCGTGCCGTTATCCATCGTTTGCTTTCCGGAGGGCAAGAACTTGAATTTGACAACTTGGGGTTGGGATTCTTTCTTTGACGAACACTTTGCGCCGTACGCCGCCGAGGAGCTTGCGGCCGGCCGAGTCGCCGTCCAGCACAATCGAAACTATAAGCTCTACACCCAATGGGGCGAGTTGGACGCCGAAGCCAGCGGCCGGCTGCGCTACTTGGCCGCCGACGCGAGCGAACTTCCTGTTGTGGGCGACTGGGTCGTAATCCGTCCTGTCCCTGGCGAGCAGAAGGCGGTCATGCAGGCGATCCTGCCGCGCAAGAGCCAGTTTTCGCGCAAAATCGCCGGGCGGCGAACCGAAGAGCAAGTCATTGCCGCCAACATCGATACAGTGTTCCTGATTGCCGGCCTGGACGGCGACTTCAATCTGCGACGGCTGGAACGCTACCTGATTCTGGCCGCCGAAAGCGGCGCATTCCCGGTTGTCGTCCTCAACAAAGCGGACCTGCGCGACGATCTGGCTTCGCTGGTACGCGACGTCGAATCAATCGCTCCGGCTGTTGCGGTTCTGGCCACAAGCGTTCTCACCGGCCAGGGCATGGAAGCGTTGTCATCGTATCTCGGACCAGGCCAGACGGTGGCATTGCTGGGATCATCCGGTGTCGGCAAATCGAGTTTGATCAATCGGTTGCTCGGCCAGTCCCGGCAAAAGATCGCCGACGTCATTGCCGAGACCAGCCGCGGCCGGCACACGACCACGCAACGGGAACTGCTTTGCCTTCCCAGTGGAGGGCTCGTCATCGATACCCCGGGCATGCGCGAACTGCAACTCTGGTCGGATGGGGAAGGCTTCGAAGAAACCTTCGAGGAGATCGAGGCGCTGGCCTTGCAGTGCCACTTTACCAACTGCCGGCACTCCTCGGAAAAAAAGTGCGCCGTTCAGGAGGCGATTCGCAACGGGACACTGGCGCCCGAGCGCTACGAAAGCTATCTCAAGGTACAGCGCGAGCTGGCCTTTCTGGCCGACAAGCAGCAGCACCCGGCCAGTTATGTCGAGAAGCAGCGCTGGAAGAAAGCCGCCACGGCGATAGCACAGATGAAAAAGCCACGCTGAAACCCGCCGGCGCGAGTGTGCTTCGCGCCGGAAATCTTTTTGTAGGAGCCATGCGGTTTCATGAGTGATCATGAATCCGGGTGTAGCACCCCGGATGAAAAGGACCTCTTTGGGGGAGCCGCCGATGTCGGTGCCGTACCTGGAAGGGCCTGGAAGGGTACGGATCGATGGGGCGAGTACGTGCACGTGCACGAGCACGTCAACGAGCACCATCACGTCCCTGACCCCTGAAGCCTGACCCCTATTTTCATGCAGGCCGTCCCTTGCCAATAGCAGACATCTCGAAACCGGCCGAAAGCAGAACAGGCCGGGCGCTCTACGCCAGGCTGGCGCTGGCCGTCGGGTTGTTTTCGTGCGCCCTTCTGGTTGCCGAGATCACGCTGACCCGGCTCTTTTCGGTAACCCTGATGTACCACTTCGCCTTCCTCGTCCTGTCGCTCACTTTGTTTGGACTGGGCGCCGGCGGCTTTTTCCACTTCGTCTCCAGCTTCTTTACACGTCGCGCCGCGCTGTGGTTGCCGTTGCTTCCTTTGGTTGCAGCTCCGTTGTTGCCGGCGTGTCTTGGGCTCGCGCTGCGCCTGCCACTGTCGCCGCTGGAGTGGACGCCGGCCACCATCGCAACTCTGATCCTGATCGTACTGCTCTGCATTATTCCCTTTTTTGTCTGCGGCCTTTTTATTGCCCTGCTGTATTTGTCCTACTCGGAGCGGATCTCGCGCCTGTATGCGGCCGATCTGGCCGGGGCCGCGACAGGGTGTCTGGCAGCCGTTGCGCTTCTCAACGTTGCAGGCGCAACGACAACGCCTTGGGTTGCGGCAGCTCTGTTGCTGTGTACTGCGGTGCTTCTTCCAGGACCTTCCCGGAACTTGCGCTGGGTTGCGGCCCTTTGTCTCCTGGGTCTTTTTGCAACGGGCGCCTCCCGCCAGTGGTTGCGAATTCAGTACGTCAAGGGACGCGCCGAGCCGCCTTCTGAGTTTGAAAAATGGAATGCCTTTTCCCGGATCACGGTCCGCGGCGACGCGAATTTGAAAACGATCCTGATCGACGCCGATGCCGCCTCCGAAATTGCAGGCCCCGCCTGGCTCGCTTTGCGCAAGGACAACCTGCTCGACGACTTGACCGGCCTGGTCTACCGCTTGCGATCCGGCGGGCAGGCGCTTGTTGTGGGTCCCGGCGGGGGGCGAGATGTGGCCGCCGCTCGTTTGGCGGGCAGCACAGTCACGGGTGTCGAAATCAACCCGATCATCGTCGACGACATCATGCTCGATCGATACCGCGAATTTTCGGGGGGCTTGTACACGGCGCCTCAAGTTGAGATCGTCAACGAAGAGGCGCGAACGTACCTGGAGCGAACCGCGCGCCGCTTCGACGTGATTCAGGCCAACGCCGTCGATACCTGGGCGGCGACCTCGGGCGGCGCTTTCACGTTGAGCGAGAGTTACCTTTATACAGTCGAAGCGTTTCAACTCTATCTGAAGCGGCTCAATCCGGACGGAATTCTGACGGTCGGACGCTGGGAATTTGAGCCTCCACAACAAATGTTGCGCATCGTCGCTTTGGCTCTCGAAGCGATGCGGCGCGAGGGCATCCCATTGGCGGCCGACAAGATTTTCGTAGCGGGCGAGCCGCTCTCGGGCCAAGCCGACAATACTCCGGCGGTGGCCTGGATCAAGCGCCAGCCCTTCACCGCTGGTGAAGTGGAGACATTGCGACGCGCAGCAGCCAGCCGCAGCTATCGCATTTTATACGATCCTGAGAACCCTCCCGATAACGCGTTTTCGCAGCTGATACAAGCGCCGGATCGAGAAGCGTTCTTCGACCAGTATCCCTACAACATCCGCCCTACCAGCGACGACCGCCCTTTTTTTTTCTTCACGCTGAAATGGCGCGATGTCTGGAAGGCCTGGCGGACGCCGGTAGAAAGCCGGAAGAACAACGCCGGGATTTTTTTGCTGCTGATGATCTTTGCCCTGATGCTGGCGCTGGTTGCAGCCTGGCTTGCGCCGTTGAAGCTAGCCCGCTCGCAGTTTGTCCGCTGGCCGACGGCCGTGTACTTCCTCGCACTCGGTCTCGGTTTCATGATGGTCGAGACGGTCCTGATTCAAAGAAGCACACTGTTTTTGGGCCATCCGACGTATTCGTTTGCGACTGTTGTGTGTGCGCTGCTTGTCGGCGCGGGGTGGGGCAGCTGGCGAACGCGTGAAGTCCTGCCAGAGGCGATCGATCCGTTTCTGAAAAAATATTTGCTGGTCGTGATTGTGTCATTGGTTGTGCTCGGCCTGGGTTTGCCCGACTGGCTGCGTGTGATGGCGGGGCGACCGCTGATTTTTCGAGTAGCCTGGCTTGCGGCGCCGATCTTCCTATTGGGGTCATTTCTAGGACGGCTGTTTCCACTTGGACTGCGTCGCGTGGATGCGACTACACTGCCCTGGGCCTGGGCGCTCAATGGGGCAGCGTCTGTTCTGGGGTCCGTTATCGCCGTGCTGATTGCGATGCAGGCGGGGTTTTCGGCCGTTCTCTGGACGGCAGCCGCGCTGTACCTGGCAGCGCGGCTCTCACTTCTGAGACGGCCCGGCGTTACTGTGGAGGAGGTTCAACCGGAGCGCCGAACTTGATGGTCGCGCCGACTGCGAACTTCTTATAATTGTCGTACGTGATCAGCTCTTTCATACGGACCTTGTGTTTGCCCGACAACCAGTCTCCGAACACAAGAGTATCCTCGGCCAGCGTCCAGACCGGAAACCAGTAGCCGTCGACCGGTTGGCGTATAGTCTCAAATCGCGGAAACTTATTGTTGCCCAGGTCGGGTACGGCTTTACCGAAAGTTTTGACGATCTGGAAATCCTGGTCGTCAACCCAGATCTTGCCCTCAAAATAGCGCTTCTTCTTGTCAATCTTCTTGGGGCTGACCTGAAACACGAACGTGTTAAGTTCGTCGACCAGCTCTTTGCCCTGGTAGACGATATCGTAAAATGGAATCTGGTCGGTCGTCAGAACAAAGGGCTGAATATGGAGAGCGTCGTCCAAGTCCTGGTCGGTCCACTGCAGCGACTGGAGTTGTCCGGTTTGCGAGAGCTCCCGTTCGTGCCGCTTTCCGTCGTTGGTGAAGTAAGATTCGACCGAGATTCGCATCTCTTCTACCGGCGTGCCATGGTCGTTGAGGACCTGCGCCTTGATTCGTGTTTCGAATGTGTACATCTGCCGCGCCTGTTTGAACTCTGTCTCGCGGGCGGCAAAACGGGTGATGATTTCTGACGGCGAAATCGTATCGGAGGCGGCAAGGTTTCCCGCTGCCAAAGCGGCGAGGATGAGGGCAAACGCAGCCACACGTCGTTGTAAGCTCTTCATAGACTGTAAGAGGCCGCAGGATCCGAAAAGTATCAAATTACGCCCGTTCGGTACCATTAAGGTGGCTATGACGACTTGGAAGGATCTGGAAAGTGCCTACGGCCAGCCCGAACGCACCGATTTTACGATCCCTTTGAGGGAGACCGAGTTCGCGGCGCTTTTGGCCAGCACGCGGCAAGTGCGTTTTCAGGACGCGACGATGCTGATCTTCAACCCGAAGGGGCAGCTCGCCTGTATCCGCAAGCACGGCTACCCTGAGGGCATCTTCCGTCCTCCCAGCGGACTGGTCAACAAGGGGGAGTCGATCGAACAGGCAGCTCATCGCGAAGCGCTGGAGGAAACCGGCCTGAAAATTGAACTCGAGCGCTACCTCTTGCGAGCGAGCGTCTATTTCAGCAGCGATCAAAGCTCGCTGCTTTGGACAACGCACGTTTTTAGAACGCGTCTGGTGTCGGGAATTCTACAGACCCAGGATCCGCAGGAGATTGCGGAGGTTGACTGGCTGGATCTGGAGCAACTGCGCGCGCTCTCGCCGCGCATGGCCAGCAGCGGACGAGGCGGCCTGCTCTATCGCGCGCAACTGATGGATGTCCTGCTCGAGCACCCCGGGATCAATGGAAGAAAACCTTCGTAGACAAATCGGAAAGGCCACCGGCCAGGCGGCCGGCGCCACTTTTTCTGGCGACTGGCGATCTGCGACTAGTCTCGCGTCTCGCGACTCGCGACTCGCGACTAATTTGATACACTGCCACCATGATGCTCGCACTCTTCTTCGTTGCACTGATGGCCGGCAGCCCGGATTGTGAAGCCTTGCAGGCTCGTGTCCTGGAAAAGGGAAGCTGGCCGGTTAAGCTCGAAACCCGCGGCCGGCCGGCCGCATTCAAGCGCGAGCAAGTTGGGGCTGTGCTCGATACTTTGGGAAAAGAAGTTGCGGCGAGCCTGCGTGATTCTTCCAAGCTGGCCTGCAACTGGACCTTCTCACAGCTCTTCGGCGTCACTCGTCCGGACCGGTACCTGGTGTTGACCGATGCCGTGTTGCGATGGGTGCCCGAAGCGGCACTCGAAGGAGTCGAAGTCTTCGATCGGAACGGAGAAAAACTTGGTCGATTCGCGTCCCGTTCGCGCTACGAAAGGACAGGTGGAGGGGGCCTGACCGGACGCTATTCTTTGAACTTTTTCCAGTATCTCGATCCCAGCGGCAAATACCAGTCTTCCGGCCACGATTTGACCCAAGACCGGTTCCTGGTCAAATGGGAGCACATCAAGGACCGTAAAGCGATTGACTCCAATGACTTACTTGATCGCATCCCCTCCAGACCATAGCCTCGCCGGCACCACCTCTTTTTGGTCTCCGGAAAGCCGGAAGGATTCGGCGAATAATTTGAAACCTCAGGGGTTCGATGCCATCCAATTAGGGCAGTTGGATCGATGACCCCTTGATCGCGGAGGAAACGATGAATTCCTGGAAGGCTCGAGCCGTAGCGGTGGCATTTCTGTTGTCGCTCGTCGCGCCCGAGGCGCTGGCGCAGATGGACCGGCGCAGCATCAGCTATCGCCACGGTTACGATTTTGGTTTTTTGGACGGCTTTGAGCAGGGACGTCGAGACATCCAGAATCAGCTGCGGTTTGATTTTGCCGGCAAACCGCTCTATCAGCAGGCCCAGCACGGCTTCAACTCCGACCTCGGTTTTCCCGAAGACTTCGCGCGGGGATACCGGCGCGGTTTCGAGAACGGTTATCAGGATGGCTATGAGTTCGATGAGAACCGCAAGGCGCCTGCGGTCGCACCTGCGGTCGCACCTGCGGTCGATACAGCGGCGCCCGCTCCTCCGCCCGATCCGGTGACTGTTCCGATCAGCGACCAGCCGGCTGCACCCGCTGCTCCGCCCTACGACGTTGATCCCGACGGACGGCCGAGACTGGCTCGCCCCGATCCGGACCAGCCTTTGCCTCCGGCGACGATTTCCTACGACCCGGCAGCGCGGCCCGATGTAGCTCCCGCCGCAGTCGGGGAAATGATTGTTGCGCAGGGAACCCGACTCCGGATCCGCTTGGTCGACACGCTCAGCACCTCGCGCAACCAGGCAGGCGACTCCTTCACCGCTGAAGTAATTGACCCGTTACAACTTAATCAGCAAACTGCCCTCATTCCGGCCGGCAGCATTGTTCGCGGCAAAATTGCCACGCTGGTCAAGCCTGGCCGTGTGACCGGCCGTGCTCGGTTGACCCTGCGCTTCGAAGAGATTGAAACACCGGACCGCCGGCGCGGCCCAGTCATCGCATCGATTGCCAGCCTCGATTCTCACGCCAGCGAGACGGTTGACAACGAGGGAACAATCCAGGGCGAGAGCACCAGGAAAGACGACGCCAAACAGGTGGGCACAGCCGCGGCCATCGGCGCGGTCCTGGGAACGCTGGGAGGCGGCGGCCGAGGCGCCAAAATGGGCGGTGCCAGCGGCGCCGTTATCGGGCTGGCCGGCGTTTTGATGACTCGCGGCCGAGATGTTGAACTGACCAGCGGAACCGAAATGGAAATCGTGCTGGACTCGACCACCAGAATTGCTCCCTGAGTGGCAGCAGTGGGCATGTGGTAAGTGGTCCGTGGCAAGAATACAAGAAACAGCACCTTAGGCCTTACTTGTACTCTTGCCACCGATCCCCTGCCACCTGAGCGCACCCCGGGCCTGGCGGCCGGTGCCACCCCTAACTCCTAACCCCCTGATTCCTGACCCCTGACCCCTGACCCCTGATTTGTGGTAGACTCCTTTTCCCTTGAGTCTGATTGACTTCGACTTTCTTGTCTTTTCTTAGGAGAATCGATGTCCTCGCGACACGATGTTCTGGTTCGTTCTCTTGAAGCGTTTTTCACTGGGCGTCAGAACGCCCTTGGTGCACAGGTTGACCAACTTGAGAAGCAAGTTGCAAATCTGGCTCAGCAGGTCCGCCAGCCTCTCGCACTTGCCGAGTCCGAGTTGGAGTCGATTCGGCAGTCCCTCGGAACGTCCGGTGACCAGACTTCAGACATGCTCGATCGCCTGGCGCACTCGGTTCAGCGAATCAGTACCCAGACAACTGAAGAGGAAATCCTGCTGACGCTGCTTGAGGAATCCGCAAATTACGCGACGCGCGCGGCCCTGTTTTTGTGCGAAGGAGAGCAACTGCGCGGGTGGCGCGTGGCCTCACCTGGAATACCGGCAGACCAGATCGATGGCATCTCGGTATCGACCTCCGAAGATACGCTGCTGGGTGAGGCCTGCCGCCACGGCCGCGTGGTCGCCGGCCCTCCCGAGATGCATCGCGGCAATGAGATTTTTGTTCAGGTCATGGGCATGGAAGTGCCGCCCGAATTCATGGCGGCCGTTCCGCTGTCGCTTGGTAGGAAGATTCCGGCCGTGCTCTATGCCGACGGCGATTCACGCGACGAGGTTTCGCCGGGAGCGCTGGAAGTTTTGTGCCAGATCGCCGTCCAGAGCCTGAAGTTTTTGATGCTGTCGGCCGTTCCACTCACGTCTCAGCCTCGTTACCAGGCGCCGACGCCGGCGCCAGCACCAGCGCCAGTTCCGGCATCTGTTGCCGCACCGATCGCTGTCCAGAGTCAGCCGCCTGTCAGCGCGCCGGCATTCCAGACTGAGCCACCTGTCAAGGCTGAGCCGGGACGCTCGCTGGACGCCGATATTGAGGTTCCTCGACCGAGCGGGCACGGTCCCATCGACGTTCTGGATGCCGATCTTTCTCCTGTCCCGGAGGCCGCATACGAGTTTGCGCCCGAGGTCGAAGCACCTTCCGAGCCGGCTGCGGCACCGACTCCTTACGTCTTCCCCGCTGCGGAACCTGACGTTGAGACCCACGAATTTGCGCCGCTTATCGAGGCGCCCGCCAAGCCCGCTGAGCCGGCCGCTCCTCCCGTTGCTCGCGTGGTGGCGCCTCCCAATGAGGAAATGGAACGATTCCACGCCGACGCTCGCCGTTTCGCGCGCCTCCTGGTATCTGAGCTCAAACTTTACAATGAGCAGGCCGTCGGCGATGGCCGGCAGGCTCATAACATCTATGGCCGGCTCCGCCACGACATTGACCGGAGCCGTGAGATGTACGAGAGACGGGTTCACACGGATGTCGCAACCGAGGCCGATTACTTTCACGAAGAGATCGTTCGGATCCTCGCCGACGGCAATGCTTCCGCTCTGGGTTCCGAGTACCCTGGTGTGAGCCTGCGAAAGCACTAGCCTTGCTGTCCCAACGCGCCAGCCTGTTCAGCGAGTCGGTCATTCGCGAGATGTCGCGGCTGGCCGTCCGGTTCGGGGCGATCAACCTGGCCCAGGGATTTCCCGACTTTCCTGCCCCCGCCGAGGTCAAGCGCGCCGCTATCGAGGCGATCGAACGCGACGTCAACCAGTACTCGATTACCTGGGGCGCTCGGTCGCTCCGCAGCGCCATTGCCGAGCGTTACCGCCGGCGTTACGGTCTCGATCTGGACCCGGAGCGCAACATCTGCGTCTGTTGCGGTTCGACCGAGGCGATGATCGCGACGCTGCTGGCGACTGTCAATCCGGGCGACGAAGTCGTCATTTTTGAGCCGTTCTACGAGAACTACGGACCAGACTCCATCTTGTCAGGCGCCGTGGCGCGGCTTGTCCAGCTGCGGCCGCCCGACTGGCGTTTCGATCCGGGCGAACTGGAAGCCGCCTTCAACTCGCGAACTCGGGCCATCATCGTCAACTCGCCGCACAACCCCCTCGGAAAAGTTTTCGATCGCGCGGAGCTGGAGACGATCGCCCGGTTGTGCCGGCAGTGGAATGTCGTTGCGATCACCGACGAAATCTACGAATACATCACCTACGATGGCGCCCCTCATATCCCGCTGGCGACGCTGGATGGAATGGCCGAACGAACCGTCACAATCAGCGGTCTTTCGAAAACCTTCAGCGTAACGGGCTGGAGGATCGGTTACGCCATCGCCGCCGCCGCCATCTGCAACGGCATCCGAAAGGTCCATGATTTTCTAACGGTTGGCGCTGCCGCGCCTCTGCAGGAGGCCGGAGCCGTCGCGCTCAACCTGCCCGAAGCGTACTACGAAGAGCTAGCCGCGGCCTACGAGCGCCGGCGCGACCGCTTGCTGGGAGCGCTGGGCGAAGCGGGCTTTCGCTGCTGGAAACCGCAAGGCGCCTATTACATCATGGCCGATATTTCGGACTTCGGCTTCAGCGATGACCTCGCTTTTTCCAAGCACTTGGTCGAAGAGGTCGGCGTCGCCGTGGTGCCGGGCAGCAGCTTCTTTTCCAATCCCGGAGACGGAGCGCGCTGGGTCCGGTTTTGCTTCTGCAAGAAGGACGAGACTCTCGACGAAGCCTCGCGCCGGCTACAGAAACTGCGGATCGTGACGCGCCCCACAGATGCGAACGGGCCGCAATTAACGGTGCCGCCAGCGCCCGCGAACGGGTCCGAGCCACCGCCCGCGACTGGCCAACGCAACGCGCTTCTAATCAAAGAATGAGTTAACAGAACCCGCTAGCCCGACGGTTTATGGCTGAATGATTGAAAAGAAAAGCAAAACCAGTCACGAATTACACGAATTAAACGAATTAACGCGAAATCCGCTGGTAGGGATTGGGCGCTGGTTCAAAAGGGGCGTTGCCAACCGAGTACGATCGACCTAGAGCGTTCGGGTCATTCGGGTTCATTCGTGTAATTCGTGACTGCTTTTGCTTTTTTGCAATAGGCGCTGCGTCGTCTGCATTACGCTGCCCACTGCCGACTGCCCGCTGCCGACTGTGGTTTGATGGAAAATTCTGACATTGCCCGGCTTCTCTCCGAGATCGCAGACCTGCTGGAAATCCAGGGAGACCCGAATCCCTTTCGTATTCGGTCCTATCAGAAGGGCGCCGAGGCGATCGAAAGTTATGCTGGTTCGGTCGAGCGCCTGGCCGCCGATGAGGACCCTCGCAAGCTTTTGGAAATTCCGGGAGTAGGCGCTTCGATCGCCGGAAAGATCCGCGAGATTTGCGCAACTGGCGACTGCCAGGAACGAAAGCGTCTGCTGGAGCAAACGCCGGCGTCGTTGTTGGAACTGCTTTCACTGCAGAATCTGGGACCTCGCAAGATCAACCTCTTTCACAGGACCCTTCAGATCCGCACTCTCGACGACCTCGAACGAGCGGCGCGAGCGCAAACACTTCGAGCGCTCCCCGGGATGGGTGAAAAGAGCGAGCAGAAGATCCTGCAATCCATCGAACAGTATCGACGCAGTCGGGGGCGAATGCGTCTTTCCGACGCCATGGAGATCTGCGATGATCTCGTAAGCTGGTTGCGCAGTTCTGCCGCGCTGGACCACATCGAGGTGGCAGGAAGCCTGCGGCGGCGTCGCGAAACGATCGGAGACATCGACATTCTCGTCACGTGCAAGCAACCGGGCGCCGTGCTGAATGCGTTCACCGCCTTTCGAGACGTGCAGGAAGTCCTGGGGCACGGCGAAACGAAAGCTTCGGTGCTCCTGGGGCGCGGCTTGCAGGCAGATCTCAGGGTGCTGCCCGACGAGAGTTTCGGCGCGGCGCTGCAGTATTTCACCGGATCGAAAACGCACAACATCGCGCTGCGCGAACGGGCCAGAAGTCGCGGTTACAAGGTCAGCGAATACGGAGTCTTTACCGTAGGGGATGACCGGCGGGTCGCTGGCGCCACCGAAGAAGAAATTTACCGCCTGCTTGGCCTCGATTTTATTCCTCCCGAGCTGCGCGAAGATCTTGGAGAAATCGAAGCCGCTGAAGAGCACACTCTTCCGGAGTTGTTGGAGCGGCATCATATCCGGGGCGATCTCCACAGCCATACGACGGCCACCGATGGCCACAACAGCATCGAAGAGATGGCTCATGCCGCCGAAGCTCTCGGCTATGAGTACCTGGCCATCACCGATCACTCGAAGGCCGTGGCGATGACCGGCGGTCTGGACGAAGCGCGGTTGCTCAAGCACGTCGAGGCCATCGAGCAAGTACAGAAGTCTTTCAAAACGATCCGGCTGCTGAAGGGAATCGAGGTGGACATCCTGGCAGACGGGTCGCTGGACCTGGACGACTCTGTTCTGCAAGGACTCGACGTCGTGGTGGCGTCGGTTCATTCGCGCATGAATATGGAGCGCGCAGAAATGACGGCGCGAATCTGCCGAGCCCTGCGCAATCCCAACGTCGATATTCTCGGACATCCCACCGGCCGTATCCTGCGCCGGCGGGACGCCTACCTGATCGACATCGAAGAAGTCGTTCGAGTTGCGTGTCAGGAAGGCGTGGCCCTGGAACTAAACTCCAACCCGGCCAGGTTGGATCTCAGCGATGTCCACTGCCGCTTGGCGCGTGATTCCGGAGTGCCCGTGGTGGTGTCAACCGACGCGCACAGCACGTCGACCTTCGAGCACATCGAGTACGGTGTCTCCACGGCCCGTCGCGGATGGCTCGGACCCGGAAACGTCCTGAATACGCTGCCCCTTGACGAGTTGCTTCGACGGCTGAAGGGCAGGGGATAGGGGGTTAGGGGTTAGGGTCTAGGGGTTAGGGTCTAGGGAATTACGAATTGCGAGGTGGTGGACCTCAATCCGAATCAATCCGCAATCCGCAATCCGCAATTCCCTAACCCCTAACCCCT
>JBPCNK010000095.1:0-4005 GCA_051001345.1 Acidobacteriota bacterium
GGTCAGTGGTCAGTGGTCAGTGGGCAATTAGAGGCAGCAATTACGAATTACGAATTACGAGTTACGAATTACGCGCAAATAGAGAAGGACAAAGGACAAAGGACGAAGCGTACTTTGTCCTTCTCTATAATTCGTAACTCGTAACTCGTAATTATTGCCTCTGATCGCCCACTCGCTTACGCTCGTGGCCCGGCCACTGACCACTGGCCACTGACCACTGGCCACTAGGGTCACTCATTGTCCAGACTGCGCCACAGATACCAGCACGCTACCGAGCAGTAAGGACGCCATTTTCTCGCGAGCTTTTCCATCTTGGCGGCGTCGGGCAGACTGCGAAGCCGATAGACTCGCTTGATCGCCGCGCGAATGCCTAGGTCGCCCGTCGGCAATACGTCGGGCCGGCGCAAAGCAAAAATCAAAAACATGTGCGCCGTCCAGACTCCCACCCCTTGGACTCGCGTCAAATGTTCGATCACCCCCTCGTCGGGCAGATTGCCCAGATCGGAGAAGGCGATTTCCATCGAGTCCGTTCGCCGAGCCAGGTCCTGAAGGTAGGAGGCCTTTTGGCGCGAGAGGCCCAGGCTGCGCAGTTCGGCGTCGTTGAGTTTGAGAATCTCTCCGGCCGTCAACGGTTCGCGTCCGACTTTGTCGACCAGGCGGTTGAAAATCGTTGTGGCCGCCTTGCCGCTAAGCTGCTGGAAGACGATGGAGCGTACCAACGACTGGAAATCGGGCTGCCGGTACTTGATCCGGTAAGGTCCGACGTGCTCGATCAACCGGCACAAAACCGGATCGGATTGTCTAAGGTGTTGGAGGGCCCGGCGCGTCACAGCAAGGATTCTGTCACTTCACGGCGCCGCCTGTCGAGGGCTGCGATATTACTAATGAGTGAAACCTTCGCATTTCGCGACGATTATCGATGACGCCTTCGTTCCGCCGGCCCGCGACCTT
The DNA here is from genome assembly GCA_051001345.1 of Acidobacteriota bacterium. Lineage (GTDB taxonomy): Bacteria > Acidobacteriota > UBA6911 > JACQSX01 > JBPCNK01 > JBPCNK01. The sequence goes on from JBPCNK010000095.1 coordinate 952, forward strand.
CCGGTCGCGGCACTGTTGGCGCTCCGTGGCCGGACGCTGCCTACTGCCCGCTGCCGAATTTGGTTGCGGCTATGCCGCGTTGTGTCTTTTTCAGGTCCGAGACTAGTTGGTTCCAGCGCCGTCGATGTTGTTGTTCCTCGGTCACCCATCGCCGCGCAGTATTCATTTCTACCGGCGTTGTCATGTTCAGATGACGAGACCAGCGAAGGACCTTGCCCTCGTCTTCGCAATTTGTTTTTCTCGGGCCCGCCGACGATTGATGCAGGTCATCGATCCAATCGCGGACCGACAGGCTATCGATCAAGTAGGCGTCGGCCTCGCCTGGCTTGAGGGGATCGGGATCGGTCAGGTTTACCTGGGCCGGAAGCATCCAGTGTGTGCCAAGGCCGCCGCGCGTCCGCAGCGCGTCGGGCATTGCCAGATAGTGAAGGTGAACTCCGTCGGGAGCTCCAAGGTGGGCATACAGCTTCTTGATTTCGGCTACGAGTTCGACCATCAGTTGGCTGGCCAGTTTTTCCGCCGCTCCGAATTTGGAACCGATCCCGCGATCCTGTTTGTAATTGACCGAAAAGGCCGATGCTTCGGCCACGACGATATGAATCTCCGGAAGCACCACGTTTGCCGCCGGCGAGCCCTGTCTGCTGATCGCATCCCGGAGAGCAAACAGCAGCGATTCGACGCCTCGATTGTCGGTGGCGCCTCCATCGGTGACCCAATAGCGGTCCTGATAATTCGCATCGATTGCAGCATTGGAGAACACCGGGGGAAAGTTGGCGCTGAGCGCCGCGGCTGTCGTCAGCTCCACGGCGGGATCGGCCACGACGACGTAGTTGAGATGCTGTTCTTTGGCTTCGGCGAGCGTGCGACCGGGAAAGGACTCGGCGCCGGTCATATTGGTTAAGATCAAACGGGCGCCGGCATGATCGGATCGGGTGAGTTCCCGGTTGCCTGGCTTGGCGATGAAACGATCGAATTCTGTCTGGGTGCAATCGACGCAGCGCAGTTGTCCGGCCAATGTGGTGTTAAAGACCAACGCGACGTCGCGAACCTGTCCGATTCTGCTTTGCTCCGCAGGCATTCCAAAATTACGCTTGAAGCTCTCAGCCAGCAAGTCTCCCCAGCGAGTGCCGGCCGCAATTCGCCACTCGGCCGCTCCCTCGAGTACCTCTTGGATGAAGGGACGGCTCATGGTGCAGGAAAAATCCTGCCAGGCGCGGTCGGAGTTTGCGGCCGTCAGTGCCGCGCGGTGGGCGGCGAAATAGGCCAAAGCGGCGCTGCCGCCGGAGACGCCGCCTGCGAATACGACATCCTCGAGCGCACCCTCCGAGGCGAGCCCATGCAGCAGCGATGCCGTGTATAGGGCCGCGCGAGTCCCTCCCCCGGAGGCGGCCACCAGGATGGCCCGTCTGTTCGGAGAGCCATCTTTCTGGGTGCGTTCAAACAGCAGTCGCCTGAGATCCACTGCCTGAAACGCGGCGCCGCGGTCGAAAACGATGGCTTCGGCTTTTTCGGGAAGGCGTAACAGAATCCAGATGGTGACCAGAAAAATACCCACTGACACGATATTCAGCACACCGAAGTAAAACCAGCTGCGTCCCGCCAGGTCGGCGACCGCCGCGCGCGCAGCCTGGCGTTCGGGCACGGGCAACGGCGCCTTGTCAACCATCCGCTCCAGCAGCGCCAACCGTTCGTACGGCTGGAAGACTTCCTGGCCATGGCTTTTCCCGATGACGATAAGACGCGCGCCGCCGTGAATCTGCAGCACCCGGCCGGCAGCTTCCATGCCTGTATCCACTACAGCGGGTTCGACATCGAAATGGACCTGGCCGGCCGGGTCGGTTGGTTTGCGGAAGAGTCCTAGAAATTCTGAGCAGAGAGTTGCGTTGATCCAATATTCATAAAACCAGAAGGAGACGTACGCGCAGGCGGCGTAGAAAAGTACGATCTGCAGCGAGCTGGATTCGACGACCGTGGAAACATATTCGAATTCAGCCAGACGCCCGACAGCTAGAAGGATAACGCCGAGCGAGACCAATAGCGGACCGCCTATGAAGAAGGCTCGCCGAAACACGGGAAGCATCTCATCCAGCCGCGGTTGCAATTCCACCAAACTCAGAAAGAGCCAGGTCAGCGCGGCGACAACGACCGTGATTCCTACGAGCCACTCGCGCATCCAGTAAGGCGCCAGTAGCAGGGCCACCGCAGGCACAAAAAGGAGAATGAGCGGATTGCGCAGCGGAGCGCTGAAAAAGCTGCGAACAATTCGCATTTTGGTAACGTGAGGGTAGTTGGGACTGACGGCGAGGTCCGTTGCCACCAGCAGTCTCTGGAAGAGCTGTCTCTTGTCCTCTCGAGATTTGGCGAAAAGATACCTGGCAAGGATCTTGGAAACAACGATCGGGACTGCAATCAACAGAACCACCAGCGGGATCAGCACGTGGCGATAGAGCGCCGGATCGGGCTCGGAGTGATTGGATTGCAGCCACATGAGTCCTGCTACGCACAAAACCAGGACCAGTTGGAATAGCAGCATGTGGCGCCGGCCGAACCAGCGCACACCGGCCAGAAAGACGAACCAGGCGGCCAGCAGAAACAGAAGGCCCCACGGTCCGCGCCAGCCCGGCGTCGGCCCGAAGATCAGAAAGTACAGCAGACCGAGGGGCAGCACGACGGCCAGTGGAGCGTGGCCATCCACTTTCAGGTATTTGGAGACCAGCCCGCCGTAACTGCGATGAGCCCGAAAGTCGGCCTTGCGCCAAAAGCCATCGATCGCCACGGGCAGGCAGACAAAGAAACTCCGCATCCCGCCGTAACCGCGGGCCTTGGTCTGCCTCCGGCATTCAGCCCAACTGTAGGGTCCAGGCGGAAGGTTCGGCATGGAGTATCGTTTCGAGTGTGAATGTCCAGGCGACTGGGGCTATCTATATGTAGCGAGCGACCTCATACCGCCAAGAAGAAAGAATAAGAAGAAATGAGGGAGAGGCCAATTTGTGACTGGCCCCTTCCGTCGGCAGTTGTTAACCTTCGGGTTACTCAGACACGGAGGTCGACATG
>JBPCNK010000096.1:0-5145 GCA_051001345.1 Acidobacteriota bacterium
ACAATTCGCGGCTCGCGACTCGCGACCCGCGACTCGCGACTATTCATGACTGACCTTTTCACAGCCACCCTCTTTGTTGGGTTGATTATCTTTGTCGGGTATCCGCTGATGCGCGATTCGGGCGCAAGCCGCCAGGACGTTTCGGCTGAGGCGCGGCTGCGTCACCTCGGCATCGTCCGCGACGAGCTTCTGGCTTCTTTGAAAGACGCGGAGCTGGAATTGCACATGGGCAAGCTTTCCCAGGCCGACCATCTGGAGATCAAGACGGAAATCGAAGCTCAGGCGCTGGAAGTTCTCCGGGAAATCGACCAAGCCCAGGCTCGAATTCCGGCCCACCCGGGTTAAGACCTCTCTCGAATGACCGCCCCCCTCGTCCGGTTGAGCGGTGTCAGCAAGTACTTTGGTCCGGTTTCCGCCCTTCGTCAGATCGATTTGGAAGTCGGGCAAGGCCGGATGCTTGCCGTCTTCGGTCCCAACGGCTCCGGCAAAACGACCCTGCTGAGCCTGTTAGCTTCGCTGACCAGCCCCACCCGCGGGCAGATCGAGTACTTCGGAGAATTTGGACAAGACGCCGGAAGCCGGCGCGCCCGAATCGGGCTGATTTCCCACCAGTTGATGCTTTACGGCGAAATGACTGCGCGCGAGAACCTGTCTTTCTTTGCTCGGCTGTACGCAGTCGAGGGCGACCGTCGGGCAGAAGAATTGTTGCAGCAACTTGGCCTCGGCGACGCCATGGACCGGCCGGTTCGAACGTTCTCGCGCGGAATGAAGCAACGCCTGGCCATTGCCCGAGCGCTCCTTCACGAGCCCGATCTGTTGCTCCTGGATGAGCCGTTCACCGGCCTGGACCAGCACGCGGCCGGGATGCTGCGAGACCTGTTGAAAGGGTTGAAGAATAATCGCCGGACGATCGTAATGATGACGCATCGTCTGGACATCGGCGCCGAGTTGGCCGACGATCTGGCGATCCTCTCGCTGGGGCGGCTGGCCTACTATGCGCGCCACGACGAGGCAGTTGTTGAACGATTCGAGGAAGTTTACTCTCGGACCGTCGCGCCGACCGGCACGCCCCAGAACCCATGAAAGCACTCGGAGTGATCCTGCATATTCTGTGGAAGGATCTCGCCTGCGAGTACCGCAGCCGGAAGAATGTTTCCTCGGTGCTCTTTTTCAGTCTTCTGGTTCTGGTTATTTTTAATTTTGTTTTTGAGCCGGGATCGCCGGCACTCAAGGAATCGTCGGCCGCGATTCTGTGGGTGGCTTTCACGTTTGCCGGTGTGATCAGCCTGAACAGCTCGTTTGCCCGAGAAGAGGAAGACGGGGCGCTGCAGGGCCTGTTGATGAGTCCGGTTGACCGCAGTTTGATTTATCTCGGAAAGTTCTCGGCAAATCTCGCGCTGCTGGGCATCAACCAGGGTCTAATTTTCCCCATTTTCTGTGTTTTCTTCAACCTGTCTCCGTGGCGCCAGCTTCCCGCATTGCTCGCGGTTGTCGTGCTGACCGATATCGGTTTCAGCGCCGTCGGAACGCTGTTTGCCGCTATGGCCGGTGCGTTGCGCACGCGTGAGATCATGCTGCCTGTATTGCTTTTCCCGATTATCGTTCCTATAATCATCGCTTCCGTGAAGTCGACCGCGATGCTTTTGGATCCGCAGCGGGTGCTCGAACTGCAACCCTGGCTCCAGATTCTTGCAGCGTTCGACCTGGTGTATGTTGCACTGGGAGCGCTGGTTTTCCCCTACGTTGTCGAAGAATAGATGTACACACGATTGCTTCTGGTCATCACCTATCCTCTGGCGGTCCTGGGTCTCTACATGGCCTTTCTATATGCGCCGCGGGAAGCGGTCATGGGGGAAGTCCAGCGCATTATGTACCTGCACGTCCCGATCGCGTGGACCTGCTTTATCGCTTTTTTCATCTGCTTTGTGTACAGCATCGCGTACCTGGTGACGCGGAGACAGTGGTTCGACACGGTCGCCTCGTGCGCTGCCGAGTTGGGATTCCTGTTTTGTTCCTTGGTTCTTATTACCGGTCCGATCTGGGCCAAGCCGGCCTGGAATACGTGGTGGACCTGGGACCCGCGGCTGACTACGACCCTGGTGTTGTGGATGATGTATGGGTCCTATCTCATCCTGCGCGACTCCATGCCATCCGGGGATCGCCAATATCGGTTTTGCGCCGTGGTGGGGATCGTCGGTTTTCTGGATGTGCCGATCGTATATATGTCCATCCGCTGGTGGCGGACGATTCATCCGCTGTTGATCACGACCGATGAGATTCGTATGGACGATCGGATGTACCAAACGCTGTATCTGTGCTTTAGCGCCGTGTTGTCGTTGTTTTTGCTCCTGCTGGCGTTGCGCGTTGGCCAGCGCTGGATGGAAGAGACGGTTGAACGCGCCGAGCAGGACGCGCGAATCGCGTCCTGAGACGATTATTGAGACTGCCATGATAGAAAACCTTAACCTCTACCTCTTTGCCGCCTATACGATTGTTTTCACGGTGTTGTTTGCCTACTTGGTCCTGCTGCACCGCAGGCAGTCCGAGCTGAAACAGCGGGTCGACCGGCTTGAGCAGGACAAACACGACTAGTGGTCAGTGGCCGGTGGTCAGTGGTCAGGCGGCAGTATGAGAACCTGCGGCTGATTACACCGGCGCAACTGCCTACTGGCCACTGACCACTGCCTTTTTCGGGTTAGAATAGCCTCATGAGAGCGACTGTTTGCCTCTCGATTGCGCTGGCACTGCTCGTACCAGCCGGCGATGCGCCCCTTGTCTATTTGCACCTATCCATCAAGGACAAGAACCGGATCTTTGTCAGAGATCTGAAGGTCGACGAAATCCAGATCACCGTCGACGGGGTTCCGCAGGACATCGAGCACTTGTTTGTCGACCAGGTTCCGACCCTGTACGCGATCCTGATCGACACGGGTCCGCCCATGGCGCCGCCGCTGCGCCATCCGCTCTATCCCACGCTGCTTGAACGCGTACAGAATTTCGTGATGGAAGTTCTGGACCGGTATCGCGAGACGGACAGTTATTTGTTGGGGACCTATTACCAGAAAGTGAAGTGGCTGGTTGAACCCAGCAGCGACGTGGTGACTCTTGAGCGGGCTGTTCGCGCCATCGGACCGGGCGAGGAGCGGATGATCCCGGGACTTCGTGAAGGATCCAACGCCGGCGCCGCGCTGGAGGAAACGATCCGGCGGATGCGACGGCGAGGCGAATCACGCCGGGCCATATTGCTGTTCGGGCACACGGTCGATCAGAAGTCCATCGAACAAGTACCTCGGCTCAAGGACCTGCTGGCCGACAACGCGATTGATTTGTATGTGGTCTCCCTGGCGCCCAAGGTCAGCGGCGCCGGGTTCAGTTTCGAGCTGCGGCAGACCCCGTTCTTTTACCAGTCTCTGGTCGCGCGGACCGGCGGCGAATTCTATGACTACGGGTTCTACGAAGATCGCCTGCACCGCCAGATCGGCGACTATGTTACTCGGCTGCATACCTTGTGGACCGTGGCGTTTCGGCTGCGCGGCCTGGAACCGGCCGAAAGGCCACGGAAGGTTGAAGTTACGATTCGACGCCCCACGTCACAAATTGAGTACAAGAAGGAAATTGTCTATTAAGTCGCGAATCGCGAGCAGTTGCCCGTGGTCAGTCGCCAGTTGTTCCGGATTGGCAGTTACTGGCTGACAACTGGCCGTGTTTCGAATAAGATAGGGCGCACAACAAGGCATATCCATTTGTTTGAGGTGAAACGTATGCGAAGAATCAATCGACGGGAGTTCATCCAGCGGAGCGCCCTGGGCGCCGCAACCACTGCGGCGGTGCGGCCGGCCGGGTTGTTTGAGGCGGCGGCTCAGAGGTCTCCCAATAACCGCATTCAGATCGGGATTATCGGCGTCGGCGCCCGCGTGCAGTCCGGGCTCCAGCAGGCGGCCATGGCCGTCCCCGGCGTCGAAATCGTCGGTGTCGTTGATGCGTATCGCGGCCGGGTCGAGCGCGCCATCGAACGAACCGGCGGCCGCGCCAAAGACTACGGCGATTATAAGGCGATGCTGGCCGACAAGAGCATCGATGCCGTCATTATTGCGACACCCGACCATTGGCATCGCATCCAGACTGTCGAGGCGCTGGCGGCTGGCAAAGATGTCTATCTTGAGAAACCGATGACCTATGTCATCGACGACGGCCAGGAGATGATCGCCGCGGCCAAAAAGCATAACAAGATCCTACAAATCGGCAGTCAGGGCATCAGTTCCAAAACGCAGCAGACCGCCCGCGAGATGATCCAATCGGGCCGGCTGGGTCAGGTCACGATGATCCGCGCTTCCTACAATCGCAATACCGCCAGCGGCGCGTGGCTCTATCCGATCCCCCCCGACGCCAACGAGAAGACGGTCAATTGGGAAGCCTTCCTCGGACCGGCCGACAAGAAGCCTTTCAGTCTCGAGCGCTTCTTTCGCTGGAGATGCTACTGGGATTACTCCGGTGGAATCGCTACGGACCTTTTTGTCCACTTGATCACGACCATCAATTACGTCATGAACGCCAAGATGCCGACGACGGTTACGGCCATGGGCTCCAACTACCGGTACAAGAAGACGCACGAAGTGCCCGATACCGTCAACGCGATCCTGGAGTACCCGGAAGCGTTTACCGTCAATCTGAGTTCGACGTTCAACAACCAGTCAGCCAGCGAAAGCGGCTTTGAGATTCTCGGGACCGAAGCGGCGCTGATCTTCCGGGGCGGACAGATGGTTTTCAAGCCGGAGAACGTCAACGAAGACAACGCCTGGGTCGTGACGTCCTGGCCGAGCAAGCTGGAAGCCGCCTACTATGACAACCCGAAGGTTCGGGCCGCCGAGATGCCAGGCACCTGGAAGCCCCAGATGAAGAAACAGGAGGAGATATACGACGAGGTTGGCGAGGACGCAACGTTCACCCACATGGCGCAATTCTTCGATGCGGTCCGGACGCGCAAAGCCCCGATCGAGGATGGACTAGTGGGACACCGGGCGGCGGCTTCGGCCCACATGGTCAACGAATCGATCCGGAAGCACAAGAGTCTGCATTGGGACTTTGCGTCGGAAAACGTCAAGAAGGCGTGAAGACAGTCAGTGGCCAGTGGCCAGTCGTGGCACA
>JBPCNK010000097.1:0-19894 GCA_051001345.1 Acidobacteriota bacterium
TCCAAAAAGCTCGCGATCTCATACAGCCACCTTCCTACACTGTTAGAGTGTATCAGACGCTGCTAGTATACCAGAAGTCCTTGGAAAGATGGGTAACAGCAGTCACACAGCGCTGGGAAGGGCGGGCTGCTCCTGGCAACAGGCTGAGGCACAACCAGTTAGAGAGCTATGAAGGGGCAGGCATCAAGAGCGCCGACAACAGCGCGGGGTCTGACTACCGGCCACGCGGCCCGAACCACGTCACTCCGGCGCAGATTCGAAAAACGGCATGCTCCCCTGCAGCCACTCGCCACCGTCTACAACCAGGACTTCGCCGGTCACGTAGTTGGCGTACTCGGACAGCAGATACAAGGCCGCGTTGGCGACATCTTCCGGCTTTCCAAACCGGCGCAGCGGAACACTCTGCACGAGCCGCTCGTAAATCTGCGGTTTGTCCCAGAGTTGCTGGCGCGCGCCTGCGGTGTCGATTGGCCCTGGCGCAATGGCGTTGACGCGGATGCCGAAGCGTGCCCACTCGACAGCCAGCGTTCGCGTAAGCGCCAGCACCCCCGCCTTGGCCGCAGCGGAATGAATCGTTCCGGGACTTCCACCCCACGCGTAATTGGCAACAATATTAAGAATGCGTCCGCCCTTTTGTTCGATCATCACTTCGCCGGCGAAACGGCTGCAATAGAACGTGCCGTTCAAAACGATATCGATCACCGAACGCCATCCATTGGGCGACAGTTTCTCGGTCGGACAAACAAAGTTTCCGGCAGCATTATTGATCAGGATATCCAGCCGCCCCAGCTTGGCGGCTACATCGCGCACCATCGCCTCGACCGCGTCGGGCTGGCGAATATCGACGACGCGATACTCGGCCCGGCCTCCGGCCGCACGAATCGCGGCGACGGGGGCTTCCAGATGCTCGGGATTGCGGCTGGCCAAGACCAGTTGGGCGCCGCGGCTGGCCAGCGCCTCGGCCATGGCCAGGCCGAGACCCGTTCCTCCGCCCGTGACGATAGCGACCTGGTCGCGAAAATGCGCGTCGGTAAACATACGAGTGCCCTCTCTTCCTGCGCAGGACTTTTGCGAACTGAACCGACTACGTCTTGCCGGCTTTTTTTTCGGCGGGGTCAAATAGCAATAGCTTCATGTTTTCAGCGGCGATGTCGGTCAGATCGACCATCGACGCGGCGGCCACGCCCATCGTGATGGCGATCGATTCGCTAATCTCTTCGCGCGTGGCGCCGTATTGCAGAGCCTTCTTCAGGTGTCCCTCCAGGCAGCCCTGGCAGCGCAGACCCAGGGAGGCGCCAATGGCGATCAACTCCTTGGTCTTGCGGTCAATAACCGTCTTCTTGTACGTCTCCTTGTAGAACTCGAAGTAGATCCGCTTCATGCGATCTTCGACCATCGAGTAGGGCGGCCACTTTACCTCACGCGACGCCGAAGGCGAGGCTGGCGGATCTTCGTTCTTCTTCTTCTTCTTTTTCATTCAACATTCCTCGGTGCCGGGCTGCGCCAACGCCGCCCGAGCCGGACAAACCAAGCCGTGATGATAGCGACAAGGCTGGCAAAATACAACGTGAACAGAAGCCAGAAAAGTTCTTCGGCCAACATCGACGCGCGGGTTCCGGAAGGCGAAGACCTCCGGATCAAGGCGGAGACAACAACCGGGATTCGAGACAGCAGCGCATAACGCCACGACAAGTTCCACACGCGACTGCCCACGGGCGGCTGGCCGGCGGCGTCCCAACCGATCACAAGCGCCGCTGGGATGATGAGCCATACCACGCCCAGATAAAACGAGTCCAGCCACCACCGCAACGCTGTAACCAGCCACCCGACAGCCAGTACAGTCCGAAGCGCCGAAGGAAGGTTTCTAAGAAATCCCGAAAGAGGCATCTGATTCTATCGAAGCTGCGTGTGTGTCGCGCTCCCGAGAAACTGCAGAACGCGCCGGCTGTACTCGGCCGTCTCTTCCTGAAAGGCCCTGCCGTGTTGCGCTCGCGCCACCCAATAGTCGCGGGGCTCGCCGCGGGAACGCTCGTAAAGGAGCCGCACCGACTCGGGCGACATGCGCCAGTCTTCGGAACTTGCGACAAGCAACAGCGGTATCTTCCCCATCTGGAGAACCGTGTTTTCCAGTTCCATCTCTTCGGCTTTCAATCCGGTTCGCAATCGCATGATCCAGAGAATCTCCGGTCCCCAGGGGCATCCCGGCACGCGAAAAAACGTTCGGATATGATGCCGCGTGGTCTGGCGCAGCGAGTGAAAAGGGCTCTCCGCGATGACGCCAGCGACCTGCCCCCATCCTGCCGCCGCGCGCAGCGACGAAACGGCGCCCATCGAAACTCCCCATGCGACCACGGGCTGCTCAGGAGCGAGACGGCGGGCCTCTTCGACCGCCGCCTTGACGTCGTACTTTTCAAAGTAGCCCAGCGTAAAGAACCGGCCCTGGCTCTGCCCATGGCGGCGCGAATCGTACAGCAGCGCGCTGTAACCACTGCGCCATAACAACTCGGCTTCGGGCAGCATTTCCTGGCGCGAACGGAACAGACCATGGCTCAAAACCACGGCGCCCCGCGAAGGCCGGGCCGGCAGCCACCATCCGCGCAAGTTGGCGCCGTCGTCAGTTGTGAACGCAACGTCTTCAACGGGAATCTCCGGCGCCGGACGCTGTGTGAGCAGGCGATCCTGCGGCCGGCTTCCCGCAGAACTCAGAAACAGTCCGAACAGCAGCGGAAACACCAGAAAGAAAAGCGTCGCGGTCGCGTAAAACGCAACAAAGCCGGCTCGGCGAATAATCCTCTTCAATGTCATTCCCAGCCGCCTACGAACTACGAAGGACAAAGGACGAAGTACGAGGTACGAGGTACGAGGCACGAAGTACGAAGTACGAGGTACGAGACGAGTTCCGAAGCGTGAACATATTTCGTCCTGGGTCCTTAGTCCTTAGTCCTTAGTCCTTAATTATGGATTGTCGCCCGGCTCCCGCACCAACGTCATACAGAGCGCCGCGCACAGCGTCAGCACGCCGCTGGCCCATCCGACGGCGGAAAATCCGCCGAGCGTGTACAGCTCACCGCATAGCATCGAGCCGAACGCCACGCCAAACTGCGACATCGTATTGCGCATCGCCACAAACGCGCCGCGCACTCCAGTCGGTACCAGGCCCGTCACAAGAGCCTGCAGCGGACCCTGGCGGAAGGCGTAGGCAACGGCTGCCGCCAGAACAAATCCGAACACTCCGATAAGGCTCTCCGATCGCGCTGTCGCCACCAGCAGCACGGCCAGCACCGCCGAACAGCCCACCACGGTCGGACGCTTGCCGAGTTTGTCCGACAGGGCGCCTCCGAGCACCGAACCCACTACCGACGCAACTCCGACAACGAGAAAGACAATCCCAACGCGGCTGACCGACAAACTGAATTGCTCGGCCAGAAATGACCCGAAATATTGCAAAAAACCCACAAACCCGGCCGACACGAAAAAGGAGCCGGCCACGGCGGCGTAAATGCGACGGTGCTGTCGCAGCCGCACCAAGTCCAGAAAATGTCCCTGGGCATGCGGACGAAGGCGATCATCGGGCAGCCACCATTGTAAAACCGGCCAGGCCAAAACAGCGAGCACGCCGGTGGCCAGGTAGGCTGCATGCCAGCCCCAGTTGCCCGCCAGAAACGACGCTACAGGGATGGTGACAACAAAGGCGGCAAAATAGGCCGACTGAATCACCCCCATGGCGCGGCCACGGCGTTGGTACCGAATAAAGTCGCCGGCGTAAGCGATCGAACAGGTCGAAAGAATTCCGCCGCCGAATCCGGCCACAAGGCGCACCGCGGCAAGCTGCTCGAGGCCGCCGGCCAGCGGTACAACCAAGCCGGCCAGCGCAACCAGCGTCAGACCGATTCGGAGAAAAAACTTCCGACCGAACCGGTCCGACAGCGGACCTGTCGTCAGCGCCGCCAGTCCTGCGGCCAAAGCGTAGAACGTTCCCAGCCACGATCCGGCAGCTCCAATACCAACCCCCAGATCGGCTGCAATCAGCGGCAGCGTCGGCGACAGCATCTGGCTGTCTCCGACCCCGACAAAAAACAGAAGAAAGAGGACAAACTGCACAGAGCCCAAGCCGCGATCGGCAGACATCGCCGTATTATGCCAGCGAGGCCCCGGGAGCGCACGCATCTTGCGCGCGCGCGGCGTGTGGGCTGGGGAGGAGAAGGTCCGTTTCTCTGTCGAGGTCGATACACTTCGTGAAGACAGAGGATAATTGCCATCGACTTTTAGGTGGAGCACTGGTCAGCTACCGCGCTTCTGTGGCCGCAGCAATCAACGGTGCCGCGAGCGACGCGAGCGGGTCCGTGCCGCCGTGTTTGTCTACAGGAACTCCCACACGCTTTATCAGGATGGGTACCGCGGACCCGCTCGCGTCGCTCGCGGCACTGTTAATTGTGGCACGTCTGACAGCCGCCCGCGCTCCCCGACCCCTGAGACCTGACCCCTGTTTTCAGGGCGGAAACAAACGGCAAGCTCCAGAATATGCCATATTGAGTTATGGTATTGATGCTGGTATAGTTCCGCGTATGGCATCGTTTCGAAAACTGACTGTACAAGTACCTGAAGGCCTCCTTCGAAAGGCACAGAAGTCGACGGGCAAAGGAATTACAGCGACTGTCAGGCACGGCTTGGAGTTGGTCGCCGCCAGTGGAGCTTATGAGAAGCTTCGCAAGCTAAGAGGCAAGGTCCGTTTTTCGGTCGAGGTCGACACGCTTCGTGAGGACAGACGATGATAGCGATCGACACCAGTTCCTTGATCGCCTATCTGGAAGGCTCGGATGGGGACGATGTCGAGGCGCTGGACCGAAGTCTCGAAAGTAAGCACGCAGTCTTGCCCCCCGTGGTCCTCTGCGAACTTCTCAGCGATGCCGATCTTTCGGACTCGGTCATTGGCCTGCTGAAAGAACTTCCGCTGTTACCCGTCCTGGAAGGTTACTGGGAAAGGGCCGGGATTCTACGCTCCAAGATCATCGCCTCAGGTAGAAAGGCTCGCCTGGGGGATGCATTAATCGCACAATCCTGTATCGATCACGACGTGGCGTTGATTACCCGGGACAAAGATTTCCTACACTTCGCACGCGCCGGTCAGTTGAGACTCACCTGAAGTGAAAAAACTGCCGGCGGTTGTCTGCTACCGCGCTCGTAGCTGCCACAATCAACGGTGCCGCGAGTGCCCGTGCCGCGTGTTTACCGGCGAAAACCTCCACACACTTTGTCAGCATAGATACCGCGGACCCGCTCGCGTTGCTCGCGGCACTGGCTGGCACTGTCTGCTGGCGACTGGCGACCGGCGACTGTTACTTCAGCTCCGGATTTTTTCACACCTTCCAACTGAAATTGTGCCAATGTAGCAACCGATTTTTTCCACCTCGGAGGTTCCCATGAAACCGGTTCGCTGTTGGTTGGTGGCAATTGTGATCTTCTCGCTGGCCGCATCGGCCGGAGCGCAATGGACGCATTCGGAGACTGCACCCTACCTCGATCGCCGCACCTATCAACTTCTGCGGGGCGAGATCTCAGGGGACTCCGCCTATGAGTACGAACGCTATTTCACCCAGTTCCACCGCCCCCGCGGCGGCGCCGAAGGATTGATGCGTGTGGCCGAGTACATCGCAGAACAGGCGCGCAACTTCGGACTCGAAGAGGTGCGTCTGATCCGGCAGAAGGCCAATCAAACTCCCTGGACGGCGCGGCGCGGCGAAGTCTGGATGATCGAACCTCGGCTCGAGCTAATCGCAAGCATCCGCCAGTCAGCCATCCATCTGTCTGACAACAGCTCTGCGGCCGATCTCGAAGCCGAGCTGATCGACGTCGGCGCCGGTTTGTCTGCATCCGATTACGCGCAGAAGGATGTCGCCGGAAAAGTGGTTCTGGCCTGGGGCAGCCTTGCAACCGTCATGCGCGAAGCGGTCTGGAACCGCAAAGCTGCGGGCATTCTGTATCATCCCGATCCGGATGCTATCGACTACCCGCTCAACAGCGTCAGCTTTCCCGACCAGATCAAATGGACCAACGTTCCGATGCGCAGCTCCGATGGGACGCCCTCCACATTCGCCTTCAGCCTCACGCACCGCCAGGGCACTGCCTTGCGCAATCAACTGCGAACTGCCGGCAAGCCGGTGCGCCTGCGCGTCAAGATCGAAGTCGACACCAGCGGCGAGCCCTGGCAGGTTCTGGTCGAAGGGTTCATCAAAGGAACGGCGATCGCCAATCAGGATATCGTCTTGACGGGACATATGCAGGAAGAAAAGTTCTCGGCCAACGACGACGGCAGCGGGTGCGCGACGGTGCTTGAAATTGGCCGAGCTCTAAAGCACCTGATCGACGAGGGCCGGCTGCCGCGACCGCGCCGTAACATCCGATTCTGGTGGACGACGGAAATCTCCGGCGAGCGCCAGCACTTCGCCGATTACCCCGACCTGCCGCGCAGCCTCTGGGTCAACATCAACCACGATATGGTGGGCGCCGATCAGTCCCAGGATGTCATGCGCGTTCAGAAGATCACGCGGCTTCCCTTTTCACGCGCTCATTTTCTGTCGGCCATGGCCGAACGGCTGACGTCGTTTCTGGTCACCGCCAACGGTTCCGATCTGGCGCGCCTCGGCTCGGACGCACCGCAGCCGGCGCCCGTGCACAGCCGGCTGGGAAAACGACACCGCTACAATGCCGAAGTCATTCCCTTTCATAACAGCACCGACCACATGACGTTTAACGAGGCCCCCATCGGAGTTCCCGGCATCACCTTCACCAACTGGCCCGACAATTTCATTCACAGCTCCGATGACGACCTGTGGAACATCGATCGCACACAACTGCAGCGCAATGCGCTGTCGGCTGCCGTTCTGGCCTACGCTCTGGCAGGCGCAGAACCGGCCGCCATTCCAGCGCTGGCCCGCGACGTCGTAGCTGACTCGGCGGTGCGCCTGGCCAAAGCGGCGGCGATTGCGACCGAAATGATCGCATCCGCGAAGATCGATCCGGCGCGGGCGGCTAACCTGGTCGCGCAAGTCGAGCAGGAGGGCGTCCGTTCGCTGCAGTCACTGGGCGCCATCGGCACGTCGGCCTCGATCGCCGAGGGCATCGGGCGGGTTGAGGCGCTCGGGCGCAGCCTGCGCGCGGCCTGGCCGGCGCCGGCCGCGACCGCATCCGCCGTGCAGCAGGAATTGGCAAAGATGAAACCCGCGCTTGCCGGCAACGCAACGTTGTTTCTCCAGGCACGCAATCGGATCCGGGGAGTCGCCGGGCTGCACTCGCTGATGGCGTTCGAAGTTCTCAATCTGGTGGATGGGCGGCGCAGCGCCTGGGACATCTACCAGGTCGTCGACGCCGAAGCGCTGTTTGCCGGACCACTGTATTACGGAGACGTGTCGCCCGAAGACGTTCGGGAGTGTCTGAAGAACGCGGTGGAGGCAGGGGTGATCCGGCTGCAATGATACCGTCAGGCTCCAGGCTCCAGGCTCCAGGCTTCAGGCTTCAGGCTTCAGGCTTCAGGCTTCAGGCTTCAGGCTTCAGGCTTCAGGCTTCAAGCTTCAAGCTCCAGGGGATTGCGGATTGATTGCGGATCGCCAGTTAATCCGCAATCGCAATTCCCTGAAGCCTGGAGCCTGAAGCCTGAAGCCTAAGCGCTTTCCTAAACTATAATTCACTTATGGTCGTCTCGGAGGCTTGGAAGACACTGCTCGACGCTCTGCGCCGGGACGAAGAAGTGCAGCGCCAGGGCGGCGGGCCGGCCAACATCTCCAAGCAACATGAAAAGGGGCGATTGACCGCCCGCGAGCGCATCGAACTGCTGCTCGATCCGGATACGGACTATTTCGAGCTGGGACTGTTTGCCGCCCACGACATGTACACGGAGTGGGGCGGCGCGCCGTCGGCGGGCGTCGTCACCGGAGTCGGGCAGGTCTGTGACCGGCTATTTATGATCGTCGCCAATGACGCGACGGTCAAGGCCGGCGCGTTTTTCCCGATGACCATCAAGAAGGTGCTGCGCGCCCAGCGCATCGCCATGGACAATCGCCTGCCGCTCATTTACCTGGTCGATTCGTCGGGAGTCTTTCTGCCGCTGCAGGATGAGATTTTTCCCGATGAGGACGACTTCGGGCGGATCTTCCGCAACAACGCGCGGCTTTCGGCTCAGGGTGTTCCGCAAATTGCCGCCATCATGGGATCTTGCGTGGCCGGAGGCGCGTACCTGCCCGTCATGTGCGACAAGATTCTGATGACCGAAGGCAGCGGACTGTATATCGCCGGTCCTTCGCTGGTCAAAGCGGCCATCGGCCAGTCGATGTCCTCGGAAGAACTGGGCGGGGCCTCGCTGCATGCGGCGCTGAGCGGCACCATCGATTTTCATGAGCGCGACGATGCCTCCTGCATTACGCGCATCCGTTCGATTGCTCAGACCATGGCGCCGCCACCGGCCCCAGTCTTCCAGCGACGTGCGCCGCGCCCGCCCCAGCGCTCGGCCGAAGAGGTCTATTCGATTTTCCCTCTGAACTCCTCCCAGGAATACGACATGCGTTCGGTCATCGCATGCGTCGTCGATGACAGTGAGTTTATCGAATACAAGCAGGAATACGGCAAGACGGTGACCTGCGGCTACGCGTACATCGAAGGCTGGTCGGTGGGGATTGTCGCCAACCAAAAGATTCACGTGCGCGAACCCGGCCGTCCGATTGAAGTGGGAGGAGTGATCTACCGCGAAAGCGCCGACAAGGCGGCCCGATTCATCATGGACTGCAACCAGAACCGAATCCCGCTGGTCTTTCTGCACGACGTCAACGGCTTCATGGTGGGGCGCGACGCCGAAATTTCGGGCATCATCAAGTCGGGCGCAAAGCTGGTCAACGTCGTTTCCAACAGCGTCGTGCCCAAGTTCACCGTCATCCTGGGAGGCAGCTACGGAGCGGGCCACTACGCGCTGTGCGGAAAGGCCTACGATCCGCGGCTGATTCTGGCCTGGCCGGGAGCGCGCTACGCGGTGATGGGCGGTGATCAGGCGGCACGGACGTTGCTGGATATCCGACTGGCCCAGCTGAAAAAAGAAGGTAAAACGCTGAGCGATGCCGAAAAGGAGGAGCATCTGCAGGTCATCCGCGAAAAGTACACGCGCGAGTTGGATCCACGCTACGCCGCCGCGCGGCTCTGGATCGACGGCCTGATCGAACCGCACGAAACCCGCGCGACGCTGGCACTGGGCCTGGCCATAGCCGCGTTGAATCCACAAGTCGCCCCCTTTTCAACCGGCGTGCTGCAGGTCTAGGGTGAGCAAGCTGGTCCTGGTTGAGACTCCGCGCGACGCTTTTCAAGGATTGTTACGCTCCATTCCGACCGCGGAAAAGGTCGACTTCATTCGGAA
The DNA here is from genome assembly GCA_051001345.1 of Acidobacteriota bacterium. Lineage (GTDB taxonomy): Bacteria > Acidobacteriota > UBA6911 > JACQSX01 > JBPCNK01 > JBPCNK01. The sequence continues at coordinate 9,395 of JBPCNK010000097.1, forward strand.
CCTCCTGGATGCGGGATGCCGCCACGTCGATTTTGGGAGCTTCGTGTCGCCGCGGGCTGTACCGCAGATGGCCGACAGTCTGGACGTCTGGAACGGGGTGCGCCGTCCCGGGGTGGAGTTCATCGCAATTATCGCCAACGAGCGCGGCCTGGATCGCGCCATCGACGCCGGAGGAATCTCGACAGTCGGTTTTCCCTTTTCGATTGCCGACACGTTCCAGCGGCACAACACGAATCGAGGGATCGACGAAACCTGGCCAGTGGTCGCGCGGCTGGTCGAGCGCTGTGGGCAAAACAACCTCGGATTTATTTTGTACCTTTCCATGGCCTTCGGAAATCCCGACGGCGACCCGTGGGACCTGGACGGTCTTCTGGAGTTCATCGAACGGCTGACTGGAATGGGAGTCGGCATCGTGTCGCTGGCCGACACGATCGGCACAGCCACTGCCAACAAAGTTCGACGCGTGTTTGATTTAACGATCAAACGCTTCGACTTGCTGGAGCTGGGAGCGCACTTCCACAGCCGCTACGACGGCTGGAGCGAAAACATTCAGGCCGCCTACACGTCCGGATGCCGGCGCTTTGATTCGGCTGTCGGCGGCCTGGGCGGTTGTCCGTTTGCTCAGGACCAACTGGTGGGAAACATTCCAACCGAGAAACTGGTCGAGTGGCTTGAAGCACGGGGTGAAGCAACGGGAATCAACCGGCTCCTGCTGGCGCAGTGCGGGCAACGAGCCAGCCAACTCGCGGGCCGTTACGGAGATCTGAGGCGATCATGAGTACGATTGTTGTCAGCGACGCTGCGTCCATCGGGACGATCACCTTCAACCAACCCGACACGCGCAACGCCCTGACGACGGAGATGATGTCCGAGGTTTCGGCGGCGCTGGCCGCTTGGGAGCCACGGCCGGAAATCCGTGCCGTGATCCTGACCGGCGCTGGTTCCACGTTCTGCGCGGGAGCTGACTTGAAAACGCTTGGCCGGTTGCTGGACAACACGACCGAGGAGAACCGTCGGGATTCCGAACGCATGGCCGGATTTTTCAGGGCAGTCTATCTGTATCCCAAGCCGGTTCTGGCCGCCGTCAATGGACCGGCGTATGGAGGCGGCTGCGGGGTCATCAGCGCATGTGACCTGGCGGTGGCCGCCGACACGGCGACATTGTCCTACTCGGAGGTTCGGCTGGGATTTGTTCCGGCTATCGTGATGACCTTTCTGCTCCGTTCCGTCGGCGAAAAGCGATCGAAAGAATTGCTATTGACGGGACGTCTGATCGACGCGCAGACGGCGCTGAACTTTGGTCTCTATAACGCTGTCGTCCCGGCCGACCAACTGTTGGAAAAGACGCTTGAGTTGGCGCGCGAGGTAATTGCCAACAGCCCCACCGCCCTGGCAGTGACCAAGACTCTGATGGCCCACATCCAGGGCCACACGCTGGACGAAGCGCTGGCCATGGCCGTCGAGCGCAACGCCTTTGTCCGCACAACGCGGGATTTCCGAGAAGGAATCACTGCGTTTCTGGAGAAGAGGAAGCCGAAGTGGAAAGATTAGGCCATCGGGAAGAAAGGACGAAGGACAAAGGACGAGGGACGAATCATGAATTGCGTTAGTCGTGCTGGCGACTGGCGACTCACTCTCGACTCCCGACTCGCGACTGTTATAATGCAATCATATGTTTAATCGATTTACCACTTGGACCGCGGTGCTGTTTCTGGCGGTCAGCAGCGCGGCGGCACAGAATGCTGCGGTGGAAAAGAAAATCCTTCAGCAGATCAAGGGCACCCTTCGACCGGGAGAGGCGCTTGTCGTCAGCCGGCTTGCAAACGACTTCAAGACTCCCGAGGAACGCCAGGCGCTGGACCGCCTCTACAATATTTTCTTCAAGGTTCCTCTATTTCTGATCGAGTACGACCAGCGCGTTTCGGAACTCCCGAAGCTGGCAGCCATCGCCGAACAGTTTGCCCTGCCGGACGTGGAATCTGCGGGCATTTTGCTGGACGTCATGGAAGCGGATCCGCGCGTCCCCCGCTTTTTGAAACGTGACCCGGCCAGCGGTGAAATCACCGCCGTCGATCGCGACCGCATCCGACAAGATACCCGCTTCAATAAAGCTCTGGAGCGTTCCATCGCCGGATGGGTGGGCCGCCAGGCGCCGCCGTTTTCAGCCACGGCGCTTCAAGGGCCGGAAATCAACGTGGAGCGGCTTCAGGGCCGGGTCGTCCTGCTCTACTTCTGGTTTACCAACTGCCCGCCCTGCAAGCGGATCGCGCCGCACCTGGTCGAACTGGACGCCGGGTTACGCGGCCGGGGGCTTTCGATCGTCGGCATCAACGCGGACAAGGACCTGGGCCTTGGCTACACCGACCAGGATCGCATGGAGTACCTCAAGAAGACTCGGATAGAGTTTCCTGTCGTCGAAGGCAGCCGCGAAGTGTTACAGGCCTACGGCAACGTGTCGATTTTCCCAACCCTCTTCCTGCTGGACACGGCGGGGCGGATCATTAAACATTACGTCAATTACCAGCCTCTCGAAACGCTTCAAGCAGACATTGAGAAGGCTTTGGCCGATCGGGAGAACCAGAAATGAAACGATCATTTTTTCGCGCGCTGCTGCCAGCCGTCGCGCTGCTCGTTTGCTTTTTCGGAAGTTCCGGCGCACAGCCGCAGGGACGCGTTCTCGAACCGCCGCCCGAATCGCCGCTTTCGACCATCGAGTTCAAGGAAGTGCGAAGCTCGATTCTGGGTCGAACCGTCCGCTATAGCGTCTATCTTCCAGCCAGCCACGCAGAAGGGAAAAAGCTCTATCCAGTTCTTTACTTTCTGCATGGACTGTTCGAGGACGAAAAACGCTGGCACAGCCGCGGCGGGAAAGCGGTCGTCGACAAGCTCCGGAGCGACGGCACGCTGGGGGAATTTATCATCGCGATCCCGGACGCGGGCCGGACGTTCTACACCAACTACAAAGACGGCAGCCAGCGCTATGAAGATTTCTTCGTGCAAGAGTTCATCCCGCATATCGAGAAGGCCTACCGGGTGCAGCCCGGTCAACGCCATCGCGCGCTGAGCGGGTCGTCGATGGGCGGCTATGGAGCGTTAAAGTACGGCATGCGCCATGCGGGCTTGTTTAACTCGGTAAGCGCTCACAGCGCGGTATTGATTGCGGAACTGCCGCAGGACTTCGAAGGGCGTCGTGGCCAGTTCTACAAACAGACCCTGGAAGGCCCTTTCGGCGCCCCCATTGACCGCGCCTACTGGGAAGCAGAAAACCCCCTGAAGCTGGCGGAGAACCCTGCTCCCTTTAAGAAGCTGGCGCTGTATTTTGACTGTGGGACGGAAGATCGGTACGGTTTCTTTGACGGCGCGCAGAAGCTGCATGACGTTCTGGAGGCGCAGAAGTTTCCCCACGAGTTTCACTTGTTTCCGGGGGACCATGGCTGGTCCTTCTTAAACCAGGTGCTGGAACGATCGCTGCGGTTTCACTGGGAGCATTTTCAAAGGTAGGGGTCAGGCTTCAGGGGTCAGGGTCAGGGAATTGCGGATTGCGGATTGCGGATTGCGGATTCATTGACGATTGCGGATTGCGCTTCAATTTCGAATATGCGACTCCCTGACCCCTGATTCCTGAAGCCTGACCCCTGACCCCTCGTCTAGCTGAGTATTTTTCGGACCGCGTCGCGCAGGTCAAAAATCGAAAAGGGTTTCGGCAGCAAAAGGCTGATTTGGGGCTGATTCAGATCCTCCTGCTGGATGTGTCCGGACATCAGGATCACGGGTAGTTTCGGGTTGCGCTGGCGGGCCCAGGTGGCAAGTTCCAAGCCGTTTTTCCTCGGCATTTTATAGTCGGTGATCATCAGGTCGAAGGTGTTCTTGTCAAGGGCCTCCATCGCCTCGTTTCCGTCCACAGCCACCTTAACCTGCAGCCCTTCGCGTTCCAGCGTCTCGCGGATGACATAGCGAACCACATCTTCATCTTCGACAACCAGAACAGACCTTGAATCCATGCGGCCCTTTCGATCAGAACGCCAGACTGTGGATCACTCCTTCATTGCGGGCTCAGTGTGGCTCCGGGCGGGGTTATATCACAACCAGCCCTATTTCCAGCGAACCGACGACAGCGCTTCCTTGTTGGTGATCTTGCCAGGAACAGGCCCGACGTCGAGGGTGGCTTTGACCGTTTTGGTGACAGGACGGAAACAGGTGTCGTCATTGCATGCCTGAAACCGGATCCGGGCGGATAATTCCAACTTCCCGGGCTTGATTGACGCCGGCAGTTTTGCAACGAATCCGATAACGGTTTTGCCCTCGTAGACCTCCAGGGCCTTTTCCGAAAATTGAAAGGTCCGGACCAGTGCGGTGGGATAAATCGTGCGCGAAACGGCAAGGCCGGTCACCCCCAGGATTTCGACTTTGGTCGGAATCAATCCTGGATCATCGGGTGAATCCGAGTTGATGTGAAAACCATTCTTGATGTCGAGAACCACAACGCCGCGCAACTCGGCGCCCGGCTTGAAGCGGTCATGCGACGTAAGGATTTTTGCCTGGACCAGGTCTTCCAACTTAAAATCCTGAGCGTTTAGTTGCAGCGAAGCAATCCACACGAGTGCCAGAACCGTTAGTAGCCGAGAATAAACGTGAGATGAGGGCATCTAAAGTGTCTCCACAAAAGACAATTATCCACTAGCGGCAGCGCGGGCCCGAAACGGCTCCAACAAGCGAGCAGTCCACGACTCGCCCTACAATAAGGATGTGATCTCTTCCTGAAAAGTTCCAGCGTCGACGTAGCCAACATGGCGCGAGACGATGCGCCCCTGCCGGTCGATCACAAACGTCGTGGGGATTGCTTGGATGCCGCCAAAAGCTTTGGCTATGTCGGCGCCGACCACGGCGACTGGGTAGGTGATCTTCATCTGTGTCATATACTGGCGGACCACCTCCGGTCCGTCATCCATGGACAGGCCGACAATTTGAAGTCCCTTGGATCCGTACTCCTCTTGCAGACGGACAAAACCGGGAATCTCAAGGCGGCAGGGCGGGCACCAGGTTGCCCAGAAGTCGACGATGACCACTTTGCCCTTCAACTGCTCCAGCGAAAGGGGCCGCCCTTCCAGGTCGGTCAGTTCAAAATTCGGCGCCGGCTTCCGTATCCCGATATCGGTACTGTCAGCCGTTCCGGCGGGTCCGCTTTGAACCGCCCAATAGATCGCGGCGAACGCCACGATCGCGCCGACTACGGAAAAAATCCAAGTTTTCTTCATGGGTTCCCTCAATTGCGATAATAACATGCCAGTTGCCAGTCGCGAGTCGCAAGGCGATGGAAAAGCTGTGGCCGATTTTTAACCGGCTTCACCACAGAGACACGTAGGACACAGAGGAACACAGAGAAAAGCGGGCTTACGGATCTTATGAAATTCGATCGCAGCACGGAGGACTGTCCCAGCAAGTTCGTTGACATGTATTCTTAGAATTACGGACAGCTGGTCGTTTGTTTGAAGTCGTTCTCTGTGTTTTTCTCTGTGTCTTCTGTGCCTCTGTGGTGAAGCCGCTTTTCACTCCACTGCAAAGCGGTACTAGTTGCTAATTGCAACTCTGTGCGAAATGGGCAGCGCCCTTCAGCGCCGTCTTGTCGTCCAGCACTACGTAAACGGGGAATGTATCCATCAGTTTGCGGAAACGGCCTTTGTCGCGAAAGGCCTGCAGAAAAGTCCCATCCTTCAATTTCTCGAGAATCTTCGGAGCGATCCCGCCCGCAACATACACCCCATGGGTGGCCATAACCTTCAACGCCAGATTGCCTGCCTCGGCGCCATAGATCTGGACAAACAAGTCGAGGGCGCAAACGCAGATCTCCGGATGACCGCGCAACGCCGCTTCCGAGATGGCCGGGCTTGGGTCATCTTTCGGCAACCCGGCGGCAAAATCCGCCGGTTCGTCGGCGCGGCCGCTATCGCGCAAAAACTCGTAGATGTTGTGGAGGCCCGGCCCGGAAAGGATGCGTTCGTAGCTGACGTGGTCATAGCGCCCGTACAAATATTGCAGCAGCGCAATCTGTTCCTGGTTGCGTGGACCGAAGTCCGTATGCCCGCCTTCGCAGGCGCCGGGACGATGTGTTTGTCCGTCCCAGAAAAGAAAGGCCTCGCCCAACCCGGTGCCGGCCGCCACCAGCGCGCCGTGGCCCGGGTACGGCACGCCCGAATTGAGCGTAAACAGGCTGGACGATTCCAAAACGGAAAGGCCGTAGGCGGTGGCTTCCAGATCGTTGATCAGGCGAAGGCCGCCGAAACCAAACTCAGCGGCGATCTTAGGACCGTCGACGATCCACGGGAGGTTTGACGTGACACAGCGCTGGTCAAGGATGGGCCCGGCAATTCCAAAACAGGCCCGGGTGGGAACCTCGCTGCCGCCCTTCAGGAACTCTCTAACAATCGTTTCCAGATCCGGCGCACCACGGCTGGGGTAACTGGCCTGCCGAAGCGGTTCGTAGCACCCCTCTGAAAAGAGCGCGATGTTGGTCTTGGTTCCACCCACGTCGGCAGCCAGGATCAAGGCTGCGCCTACAGTCGCGAGTCGCGAGTCGCGAGTCGCGGGTAAGTCGCCAGTCGCCGGTCAACAGTCGCCAGCGGGCGCACACACCTTGGCCTGTGGGTTTGTTTTCCACCCAATCCCCAATTCGTCAATCCGCAATACAATCCCCAATTCTCCAATCGCCAATCCTCCATCAACTCCGCAATCCCCAATCCCAAATCCAAAATTCAATCCCCAATCCCCAATCCCCAGTCCCCAATTTGCTACACCCCGCCCGACTCGACAGTCACAACAGGTTTCCCATCGTCTCAAGCGCACTTCGATACTGAGCGTCGGCTTCCAGGGATTCCAACTCGCGAGAAATGAGCCCTTCTTCGCCAACATCATGCCTGATTCCTACGCGTCGAATCGGCTGGAGACCGGGAAGCTCGACGAGTGTCTCTGCCAGCGCATGATCGCTGGAACGAATCACCGAAAAGCGGGCTCCGGTGCGCGTGTCAATCGCAATCGAAAGGATCGACTCGCGGCCCGCCTGACTGGCAGTGGCATGGATGGCAGCCTGAATCGAATGGCCGTTTGCGTCAAACGGCAGGTCAAAACGGTCGGAACCGCCAAGCTCGAGCCTTCCGGGAGTCCAATGCAGTTGGTTGGCCAGCCAGCAAAGCAACAGCAGGGAGCGCGCCGGAAAGGACTCGGCCGCCGCATCCGACTCGTATTCCACCCGTACCGATTCGATCTGTTCGAGGTGATTGCGAAACTCAGCGACGTCGTAGAACTGAGCCAGCACGTAGCGCCAGTCGCGCAGACGGGTCCAGTTCAGATCTGCCACATCGAGGCGGTCGGAATCCCTGGAGACGAGCCCCAGCAGTTCGCCAAAATCGCCGCGGGTAAACCGATCGGTATTGACGATTACCCGGTCGGCCACCTCGGTGAGCCGGCGGAAAACCCGCGACCCAAACGCCGGGATGCTGTGCCACCACACATAGACGGGAAGGTCGGGAACCAGCAGCTGATAGACAGCCGAGTGCAGCTCGTCGACGCGGTCGCCTCCGGCATCGAGAATGATCTGCTGGCAGCAAAACTGTTTTCCGCCACCCAGAGAAAAACAGACCGAGTTGATATAAGCGTCCAGCCGTGGGTTTGGATCCTCGCGCCGCGCTATCAGCAGGACGCAGCGATTGGGATGCTCGGCGGTGACCCTGCCGACACTCTCAAGCAACTCCCGGCCGCTGTGGTCATCGCCGACGACAATGACGAGGTTGAGCGCGCAGGCTCGAACGAGCATCGCCTCCTCTTTGTCCCCCGGCTCGGCCAACTCCTGCCAAAGCCGGCGCAGATGTCGTTCGATCTCGCGTATTTCTACTTTCTCAGCGCTTCCGAACATGCGATTCAGAGCCTGCGCCAGCGCCGTCCGTCGCGCTCCAGCAGCGCGTCGGCCTCGGCGGGCCCCCAGGATCCGGCCTCGTACTGGGGAATCTTGGTCAGTTTCTGCCGCGCCCATCCTTCCAGAATCTCCGTGACAAGCGTCCAACTCGCTTCCAGCTCGTCTCCGCGGATAAAGAGCGTGGAGTCCCCCAGCATGCAATCGAGCAACAGCCGCTCATAGGCTTCGGCGATATCCACACCAAACGAACTGCCGTACCGAAAGTCCATCATGACCGGGCGGATTCGCACGCGCTGGCCCGGCACCTTGACCTGGGACCGAATCGAAATGCCCTCATCGGGTTGGATCCGCAAGGCCAACACGTTGGGCGACTGCGCCGCCGCGGCGCCCTCATTGCGAAATATTCCATGCGGGGGCTTCTTGAATTGAATCGCCACTTCGCTGACGCGCTTGGGCAGCCGCTTGCCGGAGCGGACATAGAACGGCACCCCCTTCCAGCGCCAGTTGTCGATCCAGAAACGCACCGTGGCATAGGTCTCGACTGTCGAGCCCACCGCGACGTTCTGCTCATCTAAATATCCGGGCGCCTTCTCGCCGCCAACCGAACCGGCCGCGTACTGGGCCCGCACCGTGTCGGCATCGACGGCCGCGGCGTCGAAGTGACGGATCGAACGCATCACCTTCGACTTTTCATCGCGAACCGAGTTGGCGTCAAACAGGATGGGCGGTTCCATGGCTGCCAGCGACACGATTTGAATGAGATGGTTCTGCACGATGTCACGCAGTGCTCCGGCTTGCTCATAGTAACCGGCGCGCGTGCCTACACCGACTTCCTCGGCCACGGTGATTTGAACGTGGTCGATATATTGCCGGTTCCAGATCGGCTCGTAAATCCCATTGGCAAAGCGAAAGACCAGGATGTTTTGAACCGTCTCCTTGCCCAGGTAGTGGTCGATACGATAGATCTGGTTTTCTTCGAAAACCTGGCTGATGGTCCGGTTCAGCGACCGGGCGCTGTCCAGATCGTGCCCGATCGGCTTTTCGACGACAATCCGCTTCCAATGCCCCTGGCCTTCCGACTGGTCATCCATCTTGAATTTGCCGAGATTGAGCGCGATGTCATCGTAGAATTCCGGCGGAGTCGCCAGATAGTAGACGCGGTTGCCGGATGTTCCCCGCTCGGCATCGGCGCGATCGAGCATCTGGCCCAGCTTCTCGTAACAGGATGCATCCTGGAAATCTCCCTGCAAGTAGTGCATGCCCTGCGCGAATGAGTCCCAGATCTTGGCGTCCAGCGGCGTGCGAGAGAATTCCTCGACGGCCTGCTTCATTTCGTCGCGAAACGCTTCGTCTGATTTTTCGCGGCGCGCAAAACCGATGATCGCCAACCCGGGCGCGAGGCGCTGTTCGCGGGCCAGGTTGTAAAGCGCCGGCAGGAGCTTGCGCCGGGTCAGGTCGCCCGACGCTCCGAAAATAACGATGGCGCACGGAGGGGCGGTCGACTCCATGCGCATTCCCTGCCGTAATGGATTCTGAGGATTCATAACCGTATGCCGTATGCCGTATGCCGTATGCCGCTACGCGCGCGGCTCGGACTTTCGGACCTGATGTCCTCCGAACTGATTCCGCAATGCGGCCAACAGGCGCGCGCTGAAGCTGTCGGGGTTGCGCGAATACAATCGCGCCAGCAACGCCATGGTAATGACCGGCGCCGGGACATCCTGCTCGATGGCCTGCCGAACCGTCGCGCGACCTAGACCGGAGTCCTCGACAACGCCCTGGATTGATTCCAAGTGCGGATCTTCCTTCAAAGCGCGACCGGCCAGGTGCAGCAGCCAGGACCGGATGACGCTGCCCTGCTCCCAGACGTCGGCGATCTTCGGAAGGTCCAGACCAAACTCGGACTTCTCGAGAATTTCGAAGCCTTCGGCGTACGCCTGCATGACGCCGTATTCGATTCCGTTATGCACCATCTTGATGAAGTGTCCCGCGCCGGATTCTCCCAACCAGGCATAACCATCCGGGGGCGCCAGACTGCGAAAGACCGGCTCGATCCGTTCGAATGCAGCGCGCGCGCCTCCCACCATCAGGCAGTATCCCTGTTCGAGGCCCCAGACACCGCCGCTGGTCCCCACGTCGAGATAGTCAATCCCACGCTGTTTGAGTTGCCGTGCACGCAGCTGGGAATCTCCAAAGTTGGAATTGCCGCCGTCGACCAGTACATCTCCGGGTGCGAGCGTTCCTTCCAGCGCGCTGATGGTTTCCGTCACTGGTCCTCCCGACGGAACCATCATCCAGATCGCGCGAGGCACAGACAACGCCTCTGAAAGGGCTTGAGGCGTATCGACTGCGCTGGCGCCGCGCGCGGCGGCGGCGGCCACGGTTTCGGCGTTACGGTCAAAGACAACGACCTGGTGGCCGTCAGCCAGCAGGCGCTGGACCATGTTGAAGCCCATCTTTCCAAGTCCGACAAAACCAATTTGCATAAACAGGCTCCAGGCTCCAGGGGCAGGCTTCCGGCTCCCGGCTTCCGGGAATTTCCCAACGCGGGCTGCGAATTCGTCGAAAAGTTCCCCATTATCGCAACTGAAACT
>JBPCNK010000098.1:0-7821 GCA_051001345.1 Acidobacteriota bacterium
GATTTTGTGTTACACTCTGTTCCGTCAAAAAAAGCCTCCTTGCTGGTCCAAAAGCCGTGTCGTTACTGCCTTTGTACCACATCGAGGCTTTTTTCATTCATGCTTCATGCATAATCCGGGCTAGGCCGACAACCAGAAAGACAAACATTGTTCCTTTTAACCTAGACACTCTCACCTCCCGTTTAGGGTTTCAGGTGCTCCTGGAAGTAGCGGCGAATGGCTTCCAACGCATAGGTGCGCCTCGCTCCGGTGAGCCAGTGGGATTGCTCCGGCAAGACGATTAGTTAGATCGTAAGGTTTCCCCGCCTGGATGAGCGCTTCCAACATTTCCACGATTGAGGCGAACGGCGTATTCAGGTCGGTGGTGCCAACGATGAAGCTTGCCTCGTAGATTTCCCGCCCAGCGCGGATTGGAGGCGTACTCGTACCCATCCTTGTTGTTCTGGGGCAAATCCATGTAACCTCGATCAAACAGCCGAGGTCGAGCAGGTCCTGTGAACCAGCGACAGAGACCCCGCCGTCCAGGATGTGATCGTGCGAGATGCTCTGGCCAACCCGGGCGTCACTTCTCGCGAATGGGCGGGCGGAGCTTTTCGGGATCGAAGACCCAGCCGCCCTTGATCACCCGCCAGATCGCCTGGGTGTTCTTGATATCTTCGAGGGGATTCTTATCGAGCAAGACGATGTCGGCGAGCTTGCCGGGTTCGAGCGTGCCGAGGTCGTCCTGGGCGCCAACGGCTTCGGCCGCCTGTTGCGTCGCTATTCGCAGCACCTCAACCGGCTCTAGCCCGGCCTGGACAAAATACTCCAGCTCCCAATGTAGCGACGCTCCAAAGAAGCAATTTCCCCCACCGGCCACGTCGGTTCCCACCTGGAGCTTAACGCCCCGGCGATGCCCGGCACGAATGCTTGCAAGCCATTCGACCGAATAACCCCGCACCACTTCGTCGCTTATCGCTTTCAAATTGCGTCCCGTCTGGCCTTGGCGAATGCACGACTGCGGGGCGAAAGCCCGAAGCTTCGGGTCTGCCAAACGTTCGGGTTCACTGCGCAGCAACAAGTCCTCCGCCAATGCTATTTCCAGAGTCGGGGTCCACCGTGTGCCGGCTGCGGCGAGCATTTGAAGAATGTCGTCATAGACACGATTCGGCCGATTAAAATGTTCCAGAGAGGCATATCCCAAGGCCACGCCTTTAGTAATTTCTTCGATAGTGGTGCCGTGCCCCACCACGGGTAACCCCTGCCGCCGGGCTTCCTCTGCCACTGCCTGCTGCAATCGCCACGAGATTGGGGGATGGACCTTGATGAAGTGCACCCCTCGCTCCTTCCAGCGGCGCACGTAGGTTTGCGCCTCGCCCTCGTCGGCAACGAGCAACTGCTGTGTGCTAGCTCGCACACCTCTGAAAGCCTCACCCGAGAAGAAGTAGCGGGGCATAGGGTCGCTGCTCGCCTCGCCACGGTCGGCCTGACTGCTCAGCAAGTGGAAATAGCCGGCGACGTCGCGCACCGAGGTGACGCCGTACGCCAGCAGTGCTTCCGTGTTGCCCTCCGTTCCGTGCACATGCATATCGAACAGCCCGGGGATGGCAAAGCGCCCTCCGGCGTCCAAAATGACGGTGTCGCGCGGGAACTTGCGCCCCTCCTCGGAACCAATCCAGCGGATTCGTCCCCGTTCGATGAAAATGGAAGTCTCTGGTCCAAAGCCGCCGGCTTTGTCCCGCTGAGCGGGATCCGTCTGGGGCGGGAAATCGAGCACGTGTACGCGGCGCAGCAGCAAAGGCGGCGGGGTGGGACGGTGAAGTTCAAGGCGAATGGAGATCTCTTGGCGCTCCCCGCCGGCAAGTGGATGCCGCCAGACGCGATTGCCAACCGCGTAGGTCAAAGCCGCCCCGTCCGGCGTGAACGCGAAGGTGTTGCTCCCTTCCGGACTGAGTTGACGAACATCGTCATCTGTCACTGGCTCCCTGTCGAAGCGCGCCACCCAGATTTCCGCATTGCGCCGGAAGGCGAGCCACTTCCCATCGGGCGAGACGAGCGCTCGACCCGACATGCGAGTCAATTGCGTGATCGGCACAGGCTTGGCGTTCTCGGTGAGCCGCACCCGATAGAGCGTACGGGCTGTAAGCGAGAAGTAAAGCCACTGGCCGTCGCCGGAGAAGTGAGGGCGCGATCCCGCCTCCCGCGACACAGTTTCGACGAGCTTCTCCTTGTGACCGTCAGTCACATTCACGGCCACTACCGGTAAGCGTGGACTTTCGGTCTCCGCGGATGGAGCTTCTCTCTCCACAAAGACTATTCGCTGCCCGTCGGGGCTCCAGCTCACGCCCGAATAGCTAAGCCCGGAAGCCAGCGTGCGCATGTGGCGGCGGTCAAAGTCGAACACCCGGACTTGGTCCTCCCCGTGCTCGGTGCGCACAAAGGCGAGCCGCCGCCCATCAGGCGAAAACGCTTGGTCCCGCTCGAAGGCGTTCCCTTCAAACAGCCGCTGGGCGTGCCCGCCACCGAGTGGTTGTTGCCACAGGTAACCGGCTGCCCCAAATACGACGGTGCGGCCGTCAGGCGACAGCAGCGGATCCCGGATGCTGCGGGGCGGGTCAGAGGGTCCGGTTGGAACAACAATCGCCTTGCGTGGGACAACTGGGTCTTGGATTTCCAACTTGACGCGAGCACTGAAGGGGATCGGTTCGCGGACGCCGCTGACGGGCCCAATCTTCCAGAGCCGTCCTGCCTGGCCCAAGTAAAGGGTCTTGCCGTCGGACGCGAGTCCGAACCGCGGGCCCAGATGTAACGCGAGGCCGGACCCCAGTGGGAGGACTTGGCGCTCGGCACCCTCGGGGAACGAAACGAACAGCAGGTGTTCCTGGAAACGGCTCGCGAGCGGTAGGTAGCAGCGGCAGTAGAGCCCATCGCCTGCCGGACTTGCGATGACACGATCCGCGTAGGCCTCAAGCATGCGCAAGGTAGAAACGGTACCTTCAGAGCTCAGAACTTCAATGCGGGTCGTGGCACGCGATGATCCGGTCTCCTGAAACTGGACCACCGTCCAGGCCAGGCGGCCATCCGGCAGGTAGAAAACCGAGCGGAACAGGCGGGCTGGTGCGCTAACAGTCTCTGGTTCTCCTCCGCCCAACCGAATCCGGCGCAGCAAGGCCGCTCCTGATGCAAGACTCGGTAGATCACTTCGCTCCCCGACAAAGCTCAGATAGACAATCGCTCGGCCGTCGGGGGTCCAGGTCGGTCGGCCGGTCCAGGGCTCATGCGTCACCTGCGTGATTTGCCCGTTCGCTGGACTTAGCACGAAGATGTTGTCAGTGTCAGTGCCCCCATCGCGGTCGGAGACAAAGGCGACGCGGAGGCCGTCAGGAGAGACCACTGGGTCGGAGTCGTAGTAGGGCCCGAAAGTAAGCTGCTCGGCGGTGCCGCCCGTAACCGGCAGGCGGAAGAGGTGGCCGAGCATGGTGAAAATCAGCCATTGGCCGTCGGGAGAAACGGCCACGTCGGCTTCGGTGACCTGCGTGGTTTCAAATTCAATCGTGCGCAGGGTTGCGCTGGCGCCGGCAATCACCCCTTGCCGTGCCTCTTGAGCGCGAACCAGCGGAGTGATGACCGCAAGGCTGACGAGTAGAATAAGCAACACTATTCCTTTGGGTCTAAACATTTTTACCTTCCTTTAAGGTTTCAGGTGCTCCTGAAAGTAGCGGCGGACAGCTTCCGCCCAATACCTTTCAATCCTTTCGTTTGCCCCCACTCGGGCAGAACGAGCAGGTCGAAGGGTTTCTCCGCCCGGATAAGCGCCTCCACCATCTTCATCGTGTGCGAGAAAGGTACGGCCTCGTCGCTGGCGCCGTGGATGAGCAACAGCTCACCTTTGAGGTTGCCCGCCAAACGGAGATTCGAGGCATACTCATAAGCCTCTTTACTTCGCTTCTTCGACTTCCCGTCGGTGGCGAAGGCCCATCCGCCCTCAGCGCGGTGGACGTGCAATCCTAGAGGCGTCACGTACTCTCTTGAATACGCCCACGCCCTCCTCGATCTTCAAGACATCAACATCCCTTCTTGTATCGAGCACGAACGTAAGCAGCACGCGGGGGTTCACCCAGGCCGACGGCGGATCTCGGAACCGCCAATTGACTCGAAAGACATCATGGTGCCAATGTTCCAAGTCTCCCTACGCTTCGTGCGAGTTGTGAACGATCTTGTGGACAGCGACGACCTCATCGTCGGTGACGAACCGTGGTTCGTACGCGGGGTTGGTTGATTCGAGAATCCAGCCGCTCGTGATGGGGTCCGACGTCTGGCGTCGGTGCACGCGCCATGAACCCCGCCAATATTCGACGTCGGGTCGTCGAGCTCGCCACCATCCACATGATTCCCTCCTGTCACTTAGTAAGAAAAATCGAATTTGAGCATAGTGCTGCCTGCTCTTTCTTGGAGTAGCCGCTGCCTATTCCGCGTGAGACCAAATATCCGCGACCTTGCCGTCCGCTGTGAAGTGGAACCGGAAGTAGCGCGTCTCCAGCGCGTTCACGAGTTTGTAGTAGCAGATGCGGCTGACCGGCGCGCCGAAACGGTCCATCTGGCGCCCCTGCACGTCGTCACACGCAACCAACGTGAAGGATTTCATGTCTTTGAGATATCCCCTGAGCCTGAGTCGAAGATTAGCAGCATCAGCCATACTTTCTTGAAACCCTGGAGTCATATGCGGTGAATCCTTTACCTCGTTCGCAATATCCGATAGAACGCTCCTCATCTTCTGCGTCATCTGCGGGTCGGAGTCCGGCTGCTCCTTCAAGCCACTCAAAAGAAGGTCGGGAATGTAGTGACCGGCGACAGTTAATGCTATGCCCCCCGGATTCGTACCAGCCAAATTGGCCAAGTTAGCAAGCACGATCACCGTCAGCCTATCATCCGGGAGACGTAGCAGAAAGACTCCCGTTGTGCCGCCATGTGCGATGAGCCTATGGCCGCGAATCTCATCCAAGAACCATCCGAAGCCGTAACTGTGCCCAAATCCGTTATTGAGTTTCAGCGGGGTCCACATTTGGTCGAGTGTTGACTTCTTTAGGATTTTTTCGGTGTAGAGCGCCGCGTCCCACTTCGACAGGTCCTTTACCGTAGATCCGATGCCGAAAGCAGAATTCATTTCATATTGCACGTCACGGCGCATGCGCGCCAGTTTGCCCTCACGCCAGGTGTAATGCGAAGCGCGATTTTTGACTATCGCCCACTGGTCTTCGCGCAGGTGTACTGTCGCCGTCATCCCGAGAGGGTGGAAAATGCGCTGGGTGAGGAACTCGCGATAGCGCATTCCGCTAGCCTTTTCGATGATCATGCCGAGCAGGAAATAGCCCCCGTCGCTGTACTGGTAGCGCTGTCCTGGCGCGAAATCTACCGGCAATGTGGGGGCGTACCCGAAGATCACAGCCGTCGTATAATTCATCAACGCGGAGCCGCCGAACGTCGGGAATAGATTTCCTTTGAGTCCCGCCGTATGGGTGAGCAAATGTCGCACGGTGATGTCCTTCCAGGTTTCCGGCGCATTCGTGAGGTACTTGCTAATTTTGTCGTCCAGCCCGACCTTGCCGTCCTCGACAAGCAGCATGATGGCAGTCGCCGTGAATTGCTTGGTCAATGACGCTAGCTCGAAGACACTCTCCGGGGTGACGCGAACATTGAGTTCGACGCTGGCAAGGCCATAGCCTTTCATCTTTACGACCTTGCCATCTTTGATGACGGCGAGCGCAACCCCCGGAATCTGCCGCTTATCCATCTCGGACTTGATGTAGTCGTCCACTTTGTCGGCCTGGGCTGCAACCGGTGGAACGACGATCGTCAACGCGACGACCAAAATTCCAAACATTATTTCTTTCGGTCTAAACATTTTTAGCTCCTTTCATCTTTACTGTGACCTTTCACTTTTACTTTTCGCACTTCGCTTTCTTGAATGCAGGCAGAAACTCCTTCAGCACCCAGACCTCCTCGCGACTCGTCCCCGCCGTGAAAGCGACGCGTCGGGCCGTCGGGATGGACACTCAGACCGTACGGCTCCAGTCCTTCCATCACCAGCCCAAGGTTCTGCGGTTCTCCGGCGCGAGGAGCGGCGCGGGCAAGACGAGGGTTAACAGCAATGCAACAGTTTTCGTCATGTAAATACGTGACGAGCCGTCAGTTACAAAGTCGGGGCGCCCGGATTTGAACCGGGGACCTCCTGCTCCCAAAGCAGGCGCGATACCGGGCTACGCTACGCCCCGAGGCACGTTGGAAGCTAAGCCTACAGGGCGGACTTAAACAGCCGTCATCCGCAGTTTTGCGGAATAATCCCCCGGCGGCCTCCAGCTTGCAACGAATCGATCGCTACGCAAACCCGAACAAGGAATGACACCCATGACCATCCATCCGAATTCGAGGATCGTCGTACTGGCCTTCGCGGCCGCTGCATTGACCGCGTGCGGCGGCATCAAGGTCCGCAACACGGCGCCCCAATACAAGTTTCCGCCCACGTGCGCCGAGGCGGTCACGGTGTATGAGAGCTTTTCGAAAGTGCCGAGCAGTTACTACGAGGTCGCCCTTATAACCGCGGAGGGCAACTCTGTCTGGACCGCGGACGACGCTATGGTGCTGCGCATGAAGCAGCGCGCCGCGACCGTAGGCGCCAACGGCATGGTCGTCGATCCGCTCGTGACCTCCGCGACCACGGTGCAGATCATCGGGGCCGCACTCGGCACAGGCGACGCCGACCGCAAGGGGCGCGCTGTCGCCATCTACATGCCGGCCCGGGAGCGGCAGGCGCGCGCGGCCTGCGCGAACTAGGCGCGCCAGCGTCGCATCACGGAGCGCGGATAACGCCGCATGCGATCCGCGCTCCGCTGTTCCCGGATGGATCCGTAACCTGGTCGTCCGCGGCTGCGTGGACCACCAGCGCGCTCCCGTCCGAATCCGCGAGCGATGTCGCGCCAGACGTCAGCGTTACGCGGTCGGTCGTGAGGCGAACACGCGCGCGCCCGTCGGCACCGGCGGTAAAGTTGGGCGCGTCGCCCGCATGCGGACCGTCAGCGGCGCTCAACCCATGCCTGCGGCCCATTGGATTGTAGTGCGCGCCCGCCGACGTGAAGTCTGCGTCGCAGCGCCCGACTGCGTGGAAATGAATGCCATGCGTGCCCGGCGTAATCCCCACCAACTGCAAATCCACATGCACGACGCCCAGCGGATCCTGCCAGAGCAGACCGCTCCCGCGCGTCGCACCCGACGCGTCCGCGAAATCGACCGTCGCTGAAGCGACCCTGTCTGCCGCCGTCTGCACCGCCGCGCAGCCCGGGATCCCCGCAGCGGCGAGTACCAGGACGACTGACTTCAGACCGGTTGCAAGCATGATTCCCCCAAGCGATGGCGAGTCGTGATTGATGGATGATCGGACAGTCGGACGTGATTAATCGGAAGCGTTAGATGCCGATCACTCTCTTGAGTCCTTCCCACTCGATGTTCCCGCCACTGAGCACTGCAACAGTCGGTCCCGCTGCCTTGACGGCGCCCGTCATGAGAGCCGCCACGGTTATCGCGCCGCTCGGCTCGACGACGAGCTTGCCGCGGTCCAGCAGATGCCGCATGGCTACGACGATGTCGGCGTCGGCGACAGTCACGACGTCGTCGATGTAGGCCTGATGATGCTGGAACGGAATGTCGCCGATCTCGGCGACCAGCAGCCCGTCGGCCAGACCCTGCTGATGCTCCAACAAAACGGGCTTCCCCGCCTCCCGCGCCCGCGAAGGCTTGGGGGTGCGCTCCGGCTCAATGCCGATCACCCTGGTCGCCGGCGACAGCGCC
>JBPCNK010000099.1:0-22987 GCA_051001345.1 Acidobacteriota bacterium
CTGTTAATTGTGGCGCCGACACGATTCTTGGGTGCTTTGCTATGATTGATCAGACGACGGAGGAGTGTCCGACAAATGAAGCAATCACGCACACTGGTCCTGGTTTTGGCTCTGCAACTTGGGTTGACGGCAACGCTGTTCTCACAGGGCACGGCGCCCGACAGCCAGCCGCCGCTGCTGTCCTTCGAGGAACTGAAACAGCTCGCAGATCTCAATCCCCTGGCGGGTCCCCTGGCCGAGAAGGTCCGGGTGATCCAGACCACGCCATTTGTTTCCAACGCCGCCGCCCGCTCGGGTTCCAGTCCCATCATCTTGACGCACCAGCAACTCGGAAAATCGATCCGCGCTGCGCAGTGGAATGTCGAGCGCGGAATCAATCTGGACTTGATCAAGTCTGTGTTTGCTAATCCGGCAGAGTTTCAAGCAAAGATCAATTCGAAGACCCACGCGTCTGGCAGCACTAACTACCAGGAAGCTATCAAACAGGCCGACCTCTTGCGAAATTCCAGCATTCTGGTGATCAACGAAGCCGACCTCGGAATGACTCGGACCGACTACCGCGATGTAGCCGCCGAACTGGCCGAGGCTGCCAAGATGAATTACGCTTTCGGAGTCGAGTTCTTTGAGATCGACAAAATCCAGCTCGGGCTGGAAGAGCTGGGCGACAGCGATGAGGAGAAGGCCGAATTGCGCAAGGCTCTGGGGACCGATCCTTCCCGCTACAAGGGCTTGCATGGCAGCGCCGTCCTGTCGCGCTATCCGATCCTGTCGGCTCGCCTGGTTCCACTGCAACACCAGTGTTACGACTGGTACCTGAAGGAGCTCGAAACGACGTCTCCGCTTGAGGGCGCCAAGCGCGGCGTTGCCGATAAGATTTTTTTGGAGCGCGTCATTCGGGAAGTCCGGCGCGGCGGGCGAACCGTCTTGATAGCCGACCTGGCGGTGCCAGAGTTGCCGGAGGGGCGCGTATCGGTAGTCAATGTGCACCTGGAGAATCGCTGCAAGCCGGGCTGCAGGGAAGATCAGATGAAGGAAGTGCTGGCGCTGGTCGCCGGCATTCGAAATCCAGTTATTTTGGCCGGCGATCTGAATACGACAGGCAACGATTCCACACCCACGTCATTCCGGAGAGAGCTGAAGAAACGCTACAAGGACCCGAGTTTTTGGGGCGTCCAGGCCGTCAAACGGCTGACTCCGTATGGGTTGACTCTGGATGCTATTGGCTTCGGGTTGGATTTTGGGAAGATCAGCCGGGATCCGACCTCCGATAAGATTCCGCTGCTGGCTCCACACACCGAAGGAGAGTTATTCGACGAGATTAAGGATTTCCGCTTTGCCGACGGCAAAGCATTCGACTTTCGGGGAGACTCGGCACGATCGTCCGAGGACAAATCCAAGAAGCTGGCCAATTCAAATGAACGCGCCAAGATCGGCTTCGCGCCCACGTTCAAGTTCGAACGGAAGCTGGAAAATATCGTCGGGGAATATAAGCTCGACTGGTTTTTCGTTAAGCCCTACGTCACAGACCCGGATGATGAGAAACAGAGTTACCGGTTTGCGCCGCATTTCGGTCAAACACTGGACGAACTCAACGAAGCCGTGGAAGACCGCATCTCCGACCATGCGCCGATCATTCTCGACCTTCCGTTCAATGAGCCACGCAGGGGCAAGGAGTCGGACAAAGGGGCTGCTAGAGAGATCAAGGGGGTTTTCAAATAGTCGCGAGTCGCGGGTCGCGAGCCGGCTGGCGACCGGCGACTGGCGACTGTGTTGTAGAATGGGTCCATGCAAATCCAGACCGAAAACGCTCTGGAGCTGGTCGAACGGCTGGCCGCCGCCTATCCCGACATTCCTCGCGAGGCGATCGTCAAGGAAGACCTTCTGCGCGGAGGAGTCGCTTTCAGCCCGGATACCCTGCGGATCGCCTCCGGCCACAAACCCAAAGCCTACTTCATTTTTTCGTTTGACCTGGTCCCCATCGCGGAGATGAAGCAGCAGGAAAACCTGCTGGCGCCCGAAGAACTCTGTCTTCAGGGCGGTCCCTGGGATTTCCACCGCACGATCGTGTCGGTGCGCCTCAATCCGGAGTCCCCTTATCGGGTCGAGTTGGTTGAAGGACAGCTGGTGCTTCAACTAGACGGAGAGATCTTGTGCGACGTAGTTTTTCAGAAAACACCCGCTTATTACCAGCGCACACTCTCGAATGGAAAGCCGGTCACCGACATTGCTCCGACCATCGAGTGGGGCTACCTGCTTTACCTGACCGTCTTCCGCCAGTGCCAATACTTCGGGGCTTCCGAAGAGTGCCAGTTCTGTGACATCAATGAAAACTATCGCCAGCAGAAAAAGAACGGGCGCGCCTACACTGCCATCAAAAGCCCTGCAGAAATTCTCGAGGCCCTGGCCATCATCGCCGAAACAGATTCGGACAGTCGCGCCTACACCGTCACGGGCGGCAGCATCACGTCGACTCTGCAGGGGATGTCCGAGGCAGACTTCTATCGCCGCTATCCGGAGGCCATTGAACGGCGCTTTCCGGGCCGTTGGATCAGCAAGCTGGTCGTTCAGGCGCTGCCTCGCGAAGATGTCCTGAAATTCAAAGACGCTGGGGTCCAGATTTATCACCCAAATTACGAGGTCTGGGACGAACGGCTTTTTGGAATTCTTTGCGCCGGAAAGGATCGTTATATCGGCCGCCGTCAATGGATCGACCGAATTCTGGACGCCGCCGAAATTTTCGGTCCTTCACATGTGATTCCGAATTTCGTAGCCGGCATCGAGATGGCGCAGCCACAGGGTTTTCAATCCATCGATGCTGCCATCGAGTCGACTTCGCAAGGACTCGATTTCTTTATGTCTCGGGGCGTCGTCCCGCGCTTTACGACATGGTGCCCTGAACCGCTGAGCGTTTTGGGCAAGGCGTATAGGCAGGGCGCTCCGCTTGAGTATCACGTTCGCCTCCTGCGCGCCTGGCGCGACACCCACCGGCGCTACCGCCTTGCGGCACCGCCAGGCTACGGCACCCCGGGCCTAGGGAACGCGATCTTCTCGGTCAGCTCTTTTATGGATGTCATCTAAAAAGCAAGGACTAAGGACGAAGGACTAAGGACGAATCATGAAGCACGAGCTGCGATTCTAGAGTTACGAGTTACGAATTTCGTCCTTAGTCCTTCGTCCTTAGTCCTTCGTAGTAGAGACGTGCGCCAACTCGGCTGGCAGCGCGAAGCGGACATCTTCGGGGATGACTTCGACCTCTTCCACCTCAGAGAATCCAAGGCCCTCGAGATGCCGCAGCACCTGGTCGACCAGAATCTCGGGCGCCGAAGCTCCTGCAGTTAGCCCAACGCAACCGGCCTCGGCCAGCCAGGACGGATCAATCTGAGTGGAGTCTTCGATCAGATAGGCCCGCCGCCCTACGCTTTGTGCGACTTCGACCAGACGCAGCGAGTTGGAGCTGTTCGGGGCGCCGACAACCAGCACGACATCCGACTTCTCGGCGATAGTCTTGATGGCGCCCTGGCGGTTTTGCGTGGCGTAGCAGATGTCTTCGGCTGGCGGTCCCGTGATGTGAGGGAAACGCTCCCGGAGCGACTTGATGATTTCGCGCGTATCGTCCAGGCTGAGTGTCGTCTGGGTAACGTAGGCGATCTTCTCCGAGTCGGGAACGTCCAGGGTCCGCGCTTCTTCGCAGGAGCTCACCAGATAAATGTGGTCGGGCGCCTCGCCCATTGTCCCTATGACCTCGTCGTGGCCTTTGTGCCCGATCAGGACGATCGTGAAATCCTTTTGGGCGTAACGTGTGGCTTCCAGATGAACTTTTGTCACAAGAGGGCAAGTTGCATCGATGACCTTCAACTGCCGGCGTGCGGCCTCCGTCCAGACTTCCGGAGCCACTCCGTGCGCGCTGAAGATGACTCGACCGCCCGAAGGCACGTCGTCCAACGTGTCGACAAAAACAGCTCCCGCCTGGCGCAGTTCTTCGACCACATGCCGATTGTGGACGATTTCCTTGCGGACATAGATCGGCTTGCCGTAGATCTCCAGCGCGTACCGAACGATATCGATGGCGCGGACGACTCCGGCACAAAAACCGCGCGGGCGTGCAAGCAGGACCTTGCGCGACTCAAGCATAGACGATTGAAGATAACAGATTTGGGAGAAAAAAGCACACCGCGGCAAGCCGCAACCGTATGCCGTATGCCGTATGCCGGGGTGCTCGTCGTCGGCCTACGTCCGGCCTGCGGCATACGGCATACGGCATACGGTTTCCATCCAGACCTTATTGCTTTCCGCGGCGGGCGGGCGGGGCAAGAACCTTGTTTTCGCGGGTCTCGACGTCGGCCCGGGTAATGACGGCGTCCATGTCGGCATCCATCAGATCAAACTGGCGGGCTTCGCCGCCAAACTCCTGACGCGTGACGCGGCCGTCACGGTTTGTATCGTTGCGTGAGATGAATTCCTCGATTTGAAGACTGCGCTCACGGATATGGTACTCGTGAATTTCTTCCATCGTGAGAGTTCCGTCCTTATCGAGGTCGGCTGAGAAAAAATCGATCCGAGCAGCCGGCCCTGTCAGCTCGACGCGCGACAACCTGCCGTCACCGTCCTTGTCGATGGATAGGAAACGAGCCAGCGGCCCCTGGTAGTTGGGTCCGCGGCGCATTTCTTTGAGCTCCTCGGCATTCAAAGAGCCGTCACGATCGCGGTCAATTCGGCGAAAAGCCAGACTTGGTCCCTTGAATTCCTTGCGGCTGATCTGTCCGTCCCGGTCCTGATCCATCAGCGCCAGGAACTGTTTGACCGTGTGCGCATCGGCTCCTCGTTTGGGCTTCTCCGCTTCGGGCGTTTGCTGCTTGGCAGGCTCGGACTGCTGTGCCAACGCTGCAACGCAGAATAAAACCAATAACAGAGAACTGATTGAGCGCTTCGGATGTTTCATGGTGGTGTTTCCTTTCAGGCAACCCGCACCCTTCCGGGTGCGGCTCTGACTTCTACACAAACTCCAAGACGGGATACTTTGCTCCGAGGGCATTCTGGCTGGGAGTGCCCATCCAGTTCTCAAGCACTGTGGCGTAGACGGAACGAAAATCGGTCTTAAATCTCAAATCGCCCGCATCGAGATTTGCCAGGTCGGGCGCCTCTCCGTAAAGTCCGCCGCGGATATCGCCTCCGGCAATGAACAGTGGCGCAGCCGTGCCATGATCGGTGCCGGCGCTTCCGTTTTCGCTGACACGGCGCCCGAACTCCGAGAAAGTCATCAGCAGAACTTCCTTGTCCTTGCCGTGCGCCTTCAGATCGGAGAAAAATGCGGACGTCGCCGACGCCAGTTGCCCCAGCAGGTTGGCATGAGCGTTGCGTTGCTGGCGGTGCGTGTCAAACCCTCCGAGCGAAACATAAAACAACCGGGTTCCCAGGTCGGCCAAAATCATCTGTGTCAGCAGCTTCATGTTGCGGCCCAGCGCGTTGGCCGGATACTGTGTGGCGCCCGAGTAACTGCGCAGCGCGCCCTGCAGATCTTCCGAACTGGCCATGGCCGACAAAGCTGTCTGCTCGATGAATTCGAGATGACCCCGGCCGGTGGCCGCCGACTGTGTGCGCAAGTAGGCTTTAGCTCGCTCGGGATCCCGCGAAAGCAGCAATTGGAACTGGGCCGGATCGCCGATCGAAGGAATCGACAGCTTGTCGCCGACAAGCGACAAAGGAAGCTCTTGCCCTAGATTCACCGCCGACAGCGGTTTCTTCTCGTTGTGGATCTTTTCCTCGTAGAACCTGCCAAGCCATCCGCTGCGGGCCGTCACGTCGGGTTTGGCCGTGTGCCAGATCTCCATGGATCGAAAATGGGAGCGGTTTGGATTGGGGTAGCCGACATTCTGCACGATCGCCAACTGGCCGTTGTCGTAGAGTCCCTTGAGACCACGCAACTGCGGGTGCAAGCCCATGTCTTTGTCGAGCGCCAGCACCTGGTCGGATGGAACGGCCAACCCGGGACGCAGCTTGTAATAAAGTTCGTCGCGATGCGGAACGACTGTATTGAGGCCGTCGTTTCCTCCGGTCAACTGAAGAACGACCAAGATGCGGTCGCGCTTTTCACCCGAAGCTGCCTGCCGGCGCAGCTCTTGAGCCTGTGCCGTGCCGATTAGAAAATTCGGAACCGTTCCTCCGATGGAAACCAGCATCAGGGATTGCTTGAGAAAATCTCGTCTCGTCTTTGCCATACCCACCGCCTAATTCAATTGGTATGCCGGCAGCGCCAGCACCAGACTGACCAGTTTCTGAACCTGTTCGAACTTCAAACCAGCGGGCCAATCGTTGACAATGCGACCGGAGACCTGCCGCCGCATGACTCTTTCGAAGTCAATCCGTCCACCGCGGCCCGGCCTCATAGATTCTTCCGATTCCATCATTGGCGTTGGCGCTTCCCTTAACGGTGCAACGGGCCCTGGGCCGCCTGTAGCTGCTGGCAGTGGTGCTTTCTGTGCCTCGGGAGATTTCAACCAGCCAACCAGCCCGGCGCGAGACTTCTCGTCGACGGGCGCCTGAATCAGTTCCGCAACCAGAACGGCGACCACTCGATCGGGATCAGCCGACCCTTTGAGGCGCTCCTTTAACCGCTCGGCGAGTGTCTCCCAGAAAGGCAGCCGGTCGACATCGCTCAACCGCTCGACAAAGTTGTGCCGCACCAGCAGCGTCGCCGTGTTGATCCAAGCCGCCCCGCCGTCCCAGCCCTTGACCGTCGGCGGCTCAAAAATATCCTGGCCCATTTGTGCTGTAGCGAGCGCCAAAATCCGCGCCGTCGCTCGCGACATCGGAACATTCATGGACCGGGAGGTCCCGACGACATACTCGACCGGACTCTTAATTTGCGCCTGACGAGCCTGGGCCGAATAGAAAGCGTTCGATCGCAGGATGGTCTCGACCAGCTTCCCGATATTTCGACCGCTGGACTGGTACAGCCGCGCCAACTCATCGACAATGGCCGCATCCGGGTTGGAGTATGCAAAGTATTCGAACAGTTTCTGGCTGATGCGGCGGGCTGTGGCGGGATGATCGGCCAGCACCCGGACAATGTCGCCGCCGTTCCAGGGACCGCGCTGCCCCATGAACGTCTTCTCGTCGAAGTCGTGCTGCATCGGGTTGAAAGCGAACTCTTCGAAGGTGGCCTGCCAGCCTGTAAAGGCGCGGGCGGCTTCCTTGATGTCCTGTTCGGTGTAGTGCCCGATGCCGGTTGTGAACAATTCCATCAGCTCGCGGGCATAGTTTTCGTTCGGCTTACCTTTGCGGTTCTGGGCGTTGTCCAGCCACTGAATCATGGCCGGGTCTTTGGAGGCTTCCAAAAGCAGCTTTGCAAAATCGCCGCTTCCCAGCCGCCGGAACAGCTCGTTTTGGCGAACCATCAGCTCGCCGACCTTGACCTTTTGCATCGAAGTCGCAAAGTGGCTGTGCCAGAACAGCACCATTTTTTCTTCCAAAGGCCGCTTTGTCTCGACCATCCGGATCATCCACCAGGCTTTGATGTCGGCTCGATTGCCCAGGTCAAAGTCCGATTGCCGCAGAGTGTTGTCCAGCGCCTGGTTGGAAACGCTGGAATAGTCGACCAGGGGAATGATTGAGGCCTCATAGCCGCGGGCTACCATCTGCTCGAGGGTCTTGGAATCGGCGCCAAAACCCACTCGGCGCATCAGGTGGGCAGCCTTGTCCTGGTCCCAGGGATCGGAGGAACTCGGACGATAAGGCGCCAGTACCGAACCGCCGGCCGCCGAGCCGGCCGCCACTATCAGGAAAGTTACAACTGAGATCAGACGCTTCATGAGTTTTTCCTCTGCCGATTGCTTGGACGACGGGAGGTGGACTCGGGTTTACTTTACAGTCGCGA
Organism: Acidobacteriota bacterium; assembly: GCA_051001345.1. Taxonomy (GTDB): domain Bacteria; phylum Acidobacteriota; class UBA6911; order JACQSX01; family JBPCNK01; genus JBPCNK01. The sequence continues at coordinate 7,874 of JBPCNK010000099.1, forward strand.
GTCGCGAGAAAGTCGCCAGCTTCTCGCGACCCGCGACTGTTTAGTACCAAAGCAGCAAGCGGACTTCGATGTCTTTGGCGGGCTTCAGCGCGCTGCGGAAGTCGTAGATCATCTGGCCCTGATGGTGGTAGGGATAGACGATCTTCGGGCGGAATGCAGCCACGCAATAGGCAGCCTCGAACACGTCCATGGTGTAGGGCAAATTCATACAGACGAAGGCCACGTCGATATTCTTGAGACTCTCCATTTCAGGGATGCACTCGGTATCGCCGGAGATGTAGATTCGTTTGCCGCCGAGCGTCACGACATAGCCGTTGCCCCGGCCTTTCGGGTGATAAGCTCCGCGCTCCGGAGTGCCGCGAACTTTGTTGTAGGCCGGCACCGCTTCCAACTGCATAAACCCGAGATCCTTCTTATCGCCGTTGGCCATGCCCTGCATCTCCGGCAACTTGGCTGCTAACTCGGTAGGACCGACGACAATGGTTCCCTCTTTCTTGACCATCTCGATGCGGCGAACATCGAAGTGATCGGGGTGGACATCGGTAATAAGGACATAGTCGGCCTTGGGCCTGCCTGAATAGTCGGCAGGTCCGGCTGGATCGACATGAATGACTTTGCCGTCATAGACGAGCATGAAGCTGGCGTGACGGATGGTGGTCAGCTCGATCGGGCCCTTTTCGGCCGGGATCGTATCGGTCTTGACGGTCAACGGCTGGGCGGCCGATGCGCCGATGACCATGCACAAAATGAGAATGGCTGGGGCAATGCGATTCAAAGGGACCTCCGAAAAAAAGACTATTGTACTGGAAACTAGATGCGAAGGGACGTGCAAGGTTGCGAAGAGCAGGGGTCAGGATTCAGGAATCAGGATTCAGGGGTCAGGCTTCAGGGAGAGTTAGGATTCTGAATATGAATCGCAATCGGCAATCGTCAATGAATCCCCAATCCGCAATTCGCAATCCACAATTCCCTGGAGCCTGACCCCTGAAGCCTGACCCCTGGTATATTGTTGAAACGAGTCACCCTAGACTTCGTAGGATAGATCATATGCGCATCTTGAAAGCGTCGGCGATGTTGCTGCTTGCCCTTTGCTCGACGGCGTGGGCAGCTGGAACCGAAGTGTCCGGCCTGGTCAAAGATGCTAAGGGCAAGGCGGTCAGCGGCGTGACGGTTTTGCTGGTCGATACGGCTACCCGGCTGCGCTTGCAACAGACCAGCGACAACGTTGGCCGCTTTCGATTCGAGTCGGTCAGCGCCGGCAAGTATCGCCTGGTGGCTTTTCGGCAAGGCCACAACCCCTTCATGCAGGAAATCCAGGTCGCCGATAAACCGCTTACCGATATCCCCATCGCATTGACACTCCAGAAGGGCGATGGTCTGCGTGTGACCGGCCCGGGATCGGCCCAGCCGGGCCCGGTTTTGCAACGGCCGGCGGCTGCCGGACAGGCCGGACAATCCCCTTCCAACCCGGCTACACGCGACGCGTCCACGGAACCGTTCCGCGAATTGAGCTTTAATCCGACCGAAGCAGGATCCCCCACCGCAGACATTCCCGGCGCAGCGCAGAACCCGGAGGACGAACAGACGTTGATGGTACGCGGCGCGCAACAGAATCCGTTTGGCGGGCTGAACAATCTGGATGACCGCGGCATCGAGTTTTTGCGCGACATGATGGGCGCCCAGTTTGAGGGCGGGATGGCCCGCATGGGTGGCTCCGGAGGAAATTTCAATTTCGATTTCGTCCAGGGTGGAAACATCATGTTTAACTCTGGGGGCATGCCCAGAATGGCTGGAATGGGTGGCGGCCCTCAAGGCGGCGAGGGCGGCGGCCCCATCGTCATCATGCGCATGGAAGGGCCGGGCCAGAGAGGCGGGGGCGGCGCCGGCGGCGGCGGCGGGCGGGGTCGAATCGGGCGGAGCCGGGCCAATCGGATCCAGGGTAACGCTAATGTGAATCTGTTTTCATCGCTTCTCAATGCCCGGCCCTACTCGCTGTCCGGGACTGAACAATCCAAGAAGGACTATACACAAACGCGTTTCGGCCTGTCCCTAGGCGGCCCGTTGACTTTTTTGAGCAAGGACAAGACCAATCCCAACGCCAGCGTGTTCGTCCAATATAATGGCGGCCGCGGCAGCGAGTTGTTCTCGCAATTCAGCACCGTCCCGACAGCAGCCGAAAGAAACGGCGACTTTTCCGCGACGCGCTATGCATCCGGACCCTTGGCGGGCCGCCCTGTCCGATTATTTGATTCGCTATCCGGATCGGGCGCCGAATTTGCCAACGCCGTCATTCCGTCGGCGCGGTTTGATCCGATCGCCCGGAGCCTGCTTTCCTACATCCCGCTGCCCAACCTGCCGGGCACGGTCAATAACTATTACGAACAACGGGCGTTGCGTAATTCGAGCGACAGTGTCAGCGCCCGGCTGAGCTACGCGCTTGACGGGCGCCAGCAGATCGGTCTCTCCTACGGCATGAATCGTTCCGACGGTATTGGCGGCAATCGCTTCCCCGGTCTCTTGTCGGAGCGAGATAACCTCGGACAGAATCTAAGTCTCAACTACACGTTGAGCGTGCGGCGCGGATTTGTTCAAAACCTCAGCGCGCGGATCAACCGCAACCGCGCCCAGCAGGACAACACATTTTCATTCAAGCAGGACATCGCCGGCCAACTCGGAATTCAGGGTGTGTCGCGCGAACCGCTCAACTACGGAATCCCCACAATCGGGTTGACCAATTTCGGTGACTTGAGCGATAGCAATGCCTCACGCCGTGTCAATTTGTCCTGGAGTATCGCCGACTCGGTCAACTACGTACGCAAGAAGCACTCGCTGCGCGTCGGCTTCGATTACAACCGCAACATCAACAACTCGCTGTCCGATCCCAACGGCCGCGGAACATTCACGTTCTCGGGCTTTGCCACCGGCGGCGTCGACGCGCAAGGCCGGCCTGTGCCCGGCACGGGCTTCGATCTGGCCGACTTCCTGCTCGGTCTTCCGCAGACAACCGTAATTCGCTTTGGACAACCGGACGTGTACTTGCGCTCCCAGGGTTTTTCCGCGCATGTGGACGACAACTGGCGTTGGCGTCCGAGTCTGACCATTCAGGCAGGACTACGCTACCAGTTGGCCACGCCGGCCTATGAAAAGTACAATCGCCTGGTCAATCTGGATATCGCTCCCGACTTCAGACAAGTGGTTCCGGTCCTGGCCGGCGGCCAGGCGCCTTATTCCGGAGACCTTCCAAGGGCGTTGATTCGCACCGACCGCAACAACTGGGCGCCGCGCGTCAGTCTGGCTTGGAAGCCGCCGCTGGGCAGACGCCGCCAAGCGGTGGTGCGAGCAGGCTACAGCGTGTTCTATAGCGACGAGATCTATTCGCGTTTGACCAGCAATCTAGTGGGACAGCCTCCTTTTGCCACAACCCAGCGTTTGTTGACCGACCGCGATCAGGTTTTGACGCTACGCAACGGATTTCCACCCGATCTGGAGAATCCAATCAAGAATTCCTACGCGGTAGATCCGAACTATGTCGTCGGATACGTCCAGCAGTGGAATCTGAACGTGCAGCACCCGCTGCCGGCCAATACCGTTGTCACCATCGGCTACCTGGGTACGAAGGGAACCAAATTGGATCTGCTGCGCGCGCCCAATCAGCGCGACAAGATCCCAGGCGCCCAGGAATTCGTCTACGAGAGCCCCGGGGCTTCGTCCATTTTGCACGCTCTGCAGATATCGGCCAATCGGCGCTTTACCCGTAACGCCTCGCTGTTTTTCAATTACACGTTCGGAAAGTCGATCGACAACGCGTCTTCGATCGCCGGCAGCGCGGCCCAGCTTGTCCAAAACGACGAGGACCTACGTTCAGAACGCGGGCTGTCCTTCTTTGACGTCAGGCACCGCGCAAATCTGGTCTGGCGCTACGAACTTCCCTTCGGCGAACAGAAACGCTGGCTGAAGTCGCCGGGACTGGGCCGGCAGATGCTCGGAGGATGGTCACTTAGCGGTAATGTCAATGCATCCAGTGGAACACCCTATACACCTCGCGTGCTGGGTAACCAGCTGAACAACAGCGGCAGCGGGACTTTCGAGTCCGACCGTGCCAGCGTCACGGGCCGACCCGTCGCCCTGCCGCGCTCGGAACGGACCACGACCCGGTTTTTCGATACTTCCGCTTTCCGCCTGCCCGATCCCGGCAGCTTCGGCAACGCGGGTCGCAATACGATTATCGGACCGGGCACCTGGACGATTAACGCCAATTTGAACCGCACGATCCGAGTCGGCGGCGAGGGCCAACGTCTCATGATGATGGCCAACGCTTCCAATGTTCTGAACCACCCCAATTTCACGGGACTGGGAACGGTCGTCAACTCACTGAATTTCGGGAGAGTCCTTTCGACGCGCCAGATGCGCCAGGTGAGAATGGATTTCCGGTACTTTTTTTGATCGCTCCAGCCAAGCCAAACACAGCTCCATTCCAAGAAGAGCGCACAGGCCGGGAGGCCTGTGCCCACTGCCAATGTGGCAGTCAGGTCCGAAAGCACGTGTGGCACAGGGCTCTGCCCTGTGCGCTTTTCTTTTTGGCAATCGTTCTTCTACTGTCGTCCGCTGCCGCCACGCAGGATCAGGTTGTAAAGCAAACCCCCAACGTCATCCGTGTAACCACCAGCCATGTGGTCGTCGATGTCAACGTGACCGATAAGAATGGCCGGCCGGTGTCGGGACTCAAGCCGGAAGACTTCCGGGTCGTCGAGGACGGCGCTGCACAAACGGTGACAAACTTTCGCGAGGTTCGCGTCGGCGGACCAGCGGGGCCGGCGGCAGCCGACGCACCGCGCCTGATCCCTGAGACCCAGGTCGACGTCGAAGTCGTGCCGGAGAAACTGAAGGAAAAGCGCGTTTTCATTCTGTTGTTCAACCTGGCGTCCATGGGTGACGATGATCTCCTGGAAGCGACACAATCGGCCCGCAACTTTGCCAACAGTTCGATGACACCCGACGACGCCCTCGCCATTTACAGCTTCGGAAACGGTCTGCGTCTGTTGACCAACTTCACCAATTCCCGGGACGTGATCTTATCGGCCATCGGGAAGGTCGACCAACTCGGCAAGAAACAGGCAGCCACCGTGCCCGGTGAAGAGCCCGCGACGGATTCCAGTGACGAGTCCGTCGGCGAATATGTTGCCGACGAGACTGAGTTTGCGATGTTTGACACCAATCGGCAGCTTTCGGCCATCGAATCTCTGGTTCAACTCTACAAGGAAGTTCCGCAGAAAAAGGCGATCATCTTTTTTTCGTCCGGCCTGACCAACTCAGGCGAAGAGACACACCAGCAACTGCGCTGGACCATCGATCTGGCTAATAAAAACAACACGAGCGTCTACACCGTCGACACCCGCGGTCTGGTTGCAATTACGCCCGGAGGAAGAGCCAGCGAAGCCGGCTCCCGCGGCACAGGCCTATACAGCGGCACGGCGATGGCCGGTCAAATGACCGGGTTCGCCAACTCGCAGGAGGCCCTGGTCACACTGGCCAAAGACACCGGCGGCAAAGCGCTGCTCGATTCCAACGACCTGGCGCCGGTCTATCGGCAAGTGCAGAAGGACGCCGAGCACTACTATCTGGTGGGATACAACTCCAGCAACAACGCCCACGACGGCCGCTTTCGCCGCATCAAAGTAGAGGTCGCGCGTCCCGGCGTCACGCTGCGCTATCGCCAGGGCTACACAGCCGACAAAAGTTTTCAGAGCTATTCGCAAGCCGAGAAGGAACGTCACCTGCAACAGGCTGTCCTCGAAGACGAACAGCGTGTCGACTTTACTCTGGAGGTCGCCACGGCGCAGTTCCTCCACCGCGGCCTGTTCATCTACGCGCCGGTCTTCGTGAAGTTCTCCTACAAGGAATTGGACTTGCGCGGCAGCTCTGGAAAAAAGCGTTATGAAATCGACCTGGTCGGTTTCCTGAAGGCGCCATCCGGTCTGGTTTTGCAGTCGTTCCGGGATCGTATCCTGATCGAACCGCAATCCGATCCCGCGCGACCCACCAGCCTGATGTATCAGAACGGCTTCACACTGCCGACCGGCAAGTATGAAATTGTGCTGGTCGCCCGGGAGAACACCAGCGGAAATGTCAGCCGCGCCCAGTTGCCCCTCGAAGTGCGCAATCTCAAAGAACCCGAACTGGCCACCAGCAGCATTATTTTCGCCTCCCAACTGCAGCCGATGACGGGAGCGACCGCGGGATTTAAATTGACCTCCCAAAGTCAAAAGGACGCTGACAAAGCAACGGTTATCGCGTCGCCGCTTCAGGTCGGAAACCAGGAACTGGTGCCTCACTTGTCGCGGCGCTTCACCCGCGCGCAACCTCTGCTGCTGTCCTTTGACATTTACCACGCTCTGCCACTGGGCGAAACGCCCGAGGTCGACGTAACGGCGACCATTCTGGACGCCACTGGAAAGAAGATCCAACAGGCGCCTCCGATTCGACTCGAGCGTTACAACGACGCCGAAGCGCGTCAGATCCGGTGCAACTTCAAAGTACCCCTGTCCCGGCTTTCTGCCGGCCAATACACGCTGTCCATCGACGTCCGCGACGGCGTGTCCGGAAATTCTGTCATTCGGCGGGAAGCGTTTTCCGTCCAATAGCTCTGTGGTTTTTGATCGGGGTCGGAGACCGGGCGCGCCATTGCGCATTGCGCATTGCCACTGCGGACCGCGCTCTTTTCCGATCCTGTTCATCAATACTGGGGCGCATCGTTTTAGCACACGGAAAGGTCAAGTTCCATACCGAAACTTGGGTGTGAGACATAGAAGTGAGGCTTGTAGAGTTTTAGCATTGCAAGGCCTCTCTCATCGTGTTGTTTTTCCCGTTGCCGCCCAGTTCAGCACCACGGTTATCGACGAATAGCTCCGCTCGCTCGCTGGCATAACGAAGAGGAAACGCTGGCCGTCGGCCCTGACGACATAACGGTTTCTGACGGCCAAATAAGGGGCAGTTATGTCAAAGAGGCTTCTCGGGATCTCTGCGTGGAATCCGGAAGAATCGCTCTTCAAGTCTACGGCCATCATTCTTCGACCGTCCAGGAAAAACAGTTCGCGGCCGTCGCGCCGCCATTGCGGATCGGTACCTCCCGCCGTGGAGACCTGCCATTTGCCGCTCGGCTGCGGAAAGGTCTGGACGTACACCTCGTCTCGGCCCGTCTCGTTCGAGGTGTAAACCAGCCATTTCCCATCCGTTGAGAGTTGACCCTGGCGCGATACGAATTGCGACGATACCAGAGGCGCCGGCTTGCGCTCGCCGGCAAGTGGCAAGAGCGATAGGCTCCCTTCCACCGTAATCTGGCAACCTTCAGCCGTGAGCCCGGAGGCCGTGGCGCCCAGCGCCAAAGGGTCGGTGCCCCGTAGCTTGGCAAGCCCAAAATCGAGCAGTTTGGCGCCCGACTTGGTCAGCATGATGTTTCCCGGCTTCAGGTCGCGGTGAATCACTCCCTGCCGGTGCGCCCTGTCCAGCGCGTCGGTGATCTCTATGGCGTAAAGCAGCAACTGCTCGGCTGGAAGTTTCCCTTTTTCCAGGCGTTGCGCCAGCGTCTCGCCTTCCAGGTACTCCATTACCAGAAAGTCGGTTTCGCCCAGCTGCCCGATGTCGTACAGCGTGCAGATGTGTGGGTGATTCAGACCGGAGACGGTGCGCGCCTCGCGCTCGAAGCGCTGCTTGAGTTCGAGATTGCCAGCCAGATGCGCGGGAAGCACCTTGATTGCCACCGTGCGGTCCAGGCGCGTATCGCGGGCGCGATAGACCTCGCCCATCCCGCCCGCGCCCAGCGGAGCCTCTATCTCATATGGGCCGAGTAAGGTTCCCTTGGTGAGTGGCATGCCATTCTCCCGGCGGACTGGCGTGATTTTTCAGATTTCCGTTTGGGGCCATCCTATGCGGCCACGGCCTGAAGGTCAAACAGATCCGTATGGCGGAGTATGCGACATGTTCTGAACCGTTGGCGTGGAGCATTCGATTTGTATTTTCCCAACCCTTCCGGGCGGGGCTATTGACAAGCGGCACTGCGGTGGCGCCTTTCATCTCTCTACGGATGACGGTCGCGTTATGATGGAAAGCCCATCCGATTCGAGGTCAGATATGCCCAGCAAAATCCAGCGCTTCATTCCGCTTTTGTTCGTAGCCGTTGCATTGATATACGCCGTACCGGCGGCGCAATCGCCGCAGCCGCTTCCCTCGCTGCGGGAGCAGGCCGGAATCCGCCAGCAGTGGTTGCAGCTGCGGCTCGAGCGCGTTCTGCCCGCTCTGATGCGCAAGCATGGGGTGCACATGTGGCTGGTGATTTGCCGCGAGTACGCCGAAGATCCGGTTTTCTTTTCGCTGGTCTCGCCGACGGCGTTCGCGGCGCGCCGCAGGACGATTTACGTATTCTTCGATCGCGGCGAAGCGGAAGGAATCGAACGGCTGGCGCTCGGCGGCGGATCCAACGGCGGACTCTACACGGTGTTTCGAGATCCCGAAACGGAAGGCCGTGAGATCTATGGCGAAGGCCAGTGGGTAACGCTGCGAAAACTGATCGAGCAACGCAAGCCTTCGACCATCGCCATCAACGTTTCTCATACGCACGCTTTCTCCGATGGGCTGTCGGCCGGCGAGCGCGAAAAGCTTGAGAGCGTCCTGGGCCCGGATCTGCTGCGCCGCGTGGTGCGGGCCGAGAACCTTCCGCTCGAGTACATTTCCGTTCGCCTGCCCGAGATGCTCCCGCACTACCGCCAGATGATGCAAACCGTTCACTCGCTGATTACCCGGGCCTTTTCGGGCGAGGTCATCCAGCCGGGCAAGACAACCAACGACGATGTCGTCTGGTGGCTGCGCCATCAGGTCCAGGCGCTCGGACTGGATACGTGGTTTCAGCCTTCGGTGCGCGTGCAGCGCCAAGCGGGCGCGGCTGTCAGTATCCTGGCTGAAAACGCGGCGGCCGTCATCGAACGCGGCGATGTGCTGCACGTCGACTTCGGGATCACCACGTTGGGCCTCAACACCGATACGCAGCATATGGGATACGTCCTGCGCGAGGGAGAGCGCGAGCCGCCGGCGGGAATCCGCGCAGCGCTGGCCAATACCAATCGCCTCCAGGATCTACTGATGGAGCGGATGAAGCCGGGTCGCTCCGGCAACGCTGTGCTTGCCGACACGCTTGCGGCGATGAAATCGGCTGGGATCAACGGCTCGGTTTATACGCATCCGATCGGAGACCACGGCCACGGGGCTGGTCCGCTGGTCGGGTTGTGGGACCGCCAGGAAGGAGTTCCGGGTCGGGGCGATGTTCTGGTGCTGCCAAGCACCTGGTTTTCGATCGAACTGGCGGCGCGCACCAACGTGACGGAATGGGGCGGCCAGGAGCTCTGGGTCGGGCAGGAAGAAGACGCCGTGATCGATGAGTTGGGACGGATCAACTGGGTTCTGAAGCGGCAGACGGAATATCATCTGGTGCGGTGACCATGATTGTATTCACCGCAGAGTCACAGTGGTCAGTGGCCAGTGGTCAATGGTCAGCTGGAATTGCCTATCGAACACCGGCCACTGGCCACTGGCCACTGACCACTGACTCTGCGTCTCTGCGGTGAAAGCTATTTCGACCACCGCCTATTTTTTCAGGTACTTATCCATCCAATCCAAGAACGTCGTATACCAAAGCACGCTGTTCTGCGGTTTGTTGACCCAGTGGCCTTCGTCTGGGAAGTACAGCAAGCGCGACGGCACGCCCATGCGCTGCAGCGCGGTGAACAACTGGAATCCTTCCGCGACCGGAACCCGGAAGTCCAGTTCCCCGTGGATAACCAACGTTGGAGTCTTGAAGGTCCTTACGTGGTTGTGCGGTGACCAGCGATCGTACATCTTGGGATTGGTCCAAGGCGTCCCTTCAAATTCCCATTCCGTAAACCAGAGTTCCTCGGTTACTCCATACATGCTGGTCAGATTGAACACGCCGGCGTGCGACACGAGCGCCTTAAACCGGTTGGTGTGTCCTAAAATCCAGTTGACCATATACCCACCGTAAGAACCGCCGGCAGCTCCGATGCGATCGGCGTCGACATAGGGCAGTTTTTCGAGCATATCGACCCCGTTCATTAGATCCTCGTAGACCTTTCCACCCCAGTCTCCGCTGATCTCGTCGACGAATTTCTGACCGAAGCCGGTGCTGCCACGCGGATTGGCCATCGCAATGACATAGCCGCGCGAGGCGAACACCTGCGCATTCCAGCGGAACGTGAACGCGTCGCCCCACACTCCCTGAGGTCCGCCGTGGATGAGAAAGAGCAGCGGATATTTGCGCGCCGGATCAAAGTCGGGCGGCTTGACGATCCATCCGTGAATGCGCGCAGCGCCGGCTCCTTGCCACGAGATTTCCTCGCCGGCCCGCAGGTGGAACGGTTCCAGGAACGCGTCGTTGATGTGCGTGATGGCCGCCACGGCCGTTCCGTCGCTGGAGGCCCGGTAGATTTCAACCGGATGGGTCAGACTCTGGCGTGTAAAGATCAGGGTCCGGCCGTCGGAGGTCACCGACAAATCGCCATCGGTTGCGCCGCCCAGCAACCGGCGCGACGAACCTTCGGCAACCAGGACCTGCGCGGTTGTCGTCTTGCCCTGATCTTCGTAGACAACGAATAGACTTCGACTGTCGCGCGCCCAGGCATAACCGTCAATGGCGCGGTCGAGGCTGGCCGTCAAGCTGCGGTGCTGCTGGGACTGTCGGTCATAGAGCATCAGCTGCCAGCGATCGGATTCAAATCCGGCGCGCCGTTGGGCACGGTAAGCGATGTAGCGTCCATCGGGCGAGTACAGCGGGCCGCCGTCGGCGGCCGTATTGGACGTGACGCGCCGCGGCTGTCCGCCGGCCACGGAAACCACAAACAGATCGGAGTTCGTGCTGGTGGCTTCGACCTTGTCGGTATTGCGTTCGAATGCCAGCTCGCTGCTATCCGGCGAAAATGCGTACGCGGGGGGCCCTCCAAGAGAAAACGGAGGAGCGTCGAAATCCCCTGGTGTCACATCGCGCGCCGTCCCGCCGGAAGCCGGGACAATCCAGATATGCGAGCGCAATCCGTCCTTCCACGTATTCCAGTGCCGAAACAGCAGACCATCAATCACGCGCGCACGAATTTTGCTCTCGGACTTGGCCTTCTCCCGTTTTTCGATGCAGGGAGCGTCGTCGCAATCCGAATAAATATCGGAAGTGAATGCCAAGTTCTTGCCGTCCGGAGACCATACAATGCCTGCAGCGCCCGTGGGAAAAGCAGTGAGTTTTTTGGCTTCACCACCCGACGGCGACACCGTCCAGATCTGTGAGGAACCTTCGCGGTCGGACACAAAAGCAAGGGACTTACCATAGGGCGACCAGCGCGGCGTGTCGTCGCTGCCCTTGCCATGCGTCAGTTGGCGGCTGTTGCCGCCCTCGGTGGATACCAGCCAGACATCGCTGTTGCGTGTGTTGGCTGCCTCGTCGATGACGGTCACGACAAAAGCTACGGTCTTACCGTCGGGCGATGGTTGTGGGTCGGAGACGCGCTTTAGTTTGAGAAGTTCGTGAACGGTAAATTGTGGCGCTGCCAAGGCTGCAACGACGGCGATCAGCAAAATGGTGACGAACACAAAACTACGGATTAGTGCGTGTCGCAAGGGGACCTCCCACTTTTGGGGTTGATTCTAGCCCGGATTGGCGTGAGGACCTTGGATGAAAGTGAGGTGGCGTCAGGTTCGCGCCGCCAGTGGCGGTGCCCCGCGCGTAAGAACGTGTGAAAAAATCGAAACCACCTCATTTCTTTCGCCCCTCTGGGGCTCGTGGAGGCGACGAACCCTAAACCCAGGGCTCGCGCCCTGGGCTCTATTATTTGCCCCCTTTGGGGGCACGTCATTCGCCCTCCGCATCGCAGCGGTGAGAACCGTTGGGCCGTCGCAGGAGTCTCAACGAAAGTCGCCCCGCAGGGGCGAAGGATTAAAGCCCAGGGCGCGAGCCCTGGGGTTTCCGTTCGTCGTTCCGACAAGCCCCGCAGGGGCGAAAGATTAAGCCCCGAGCGTTTAAGCGAGGGGCCCCTCTCCGCCGCTTTGAACCAGCCTACCGTCTGAATGGCGGCAATCACGGCGCTGCCAGCTAAATTCGTGGCGGAGATGTTGCTGCCAACTACAGGGAAGACGATTAGCCTCACTGCTGAGGGGCCACTCGCTTACGCGCGCGGCACCGCCGATGCAAATTCCCATTGAGGTTTTTCGCACAAAAGCATGAAATGGACGGTATGAAGAGACCCACTCAGCGGCTGTTCGCTTTCTGTGTGCTTGTCGTTGTGTTGCGCCTGGTCACCTTGCAGGCTCAATCACAAAGCCCTCTCGGAGTCTGGATAGGAACGCTTGACGCGGGGGCAAAGTTGCGCCTTGTCGTCCGGATTACCGCCGGCGCCGATGGATCGTTGATTGGAAAACTGGATAGTCCCGATCAGGGCGCCTTGGGAATTACGATCGACTCAGTCACGCTGAAGAATAAGACCTTGCGCTTCGAACTCAAGGTGATTGGGGGTGTATTCGAGGGAACACTGGACGAACCGGGCACGGAAATATCCGGCAATTGGTCCCAGGGCGGATTCTCTGCTCCCTTGGTCTTGAAGAAAACCGATGGCGCGCCGGAACTGAACCGGCCTCAAGAGCCCCAAAAGCCGCACCCGTACGACGAGGAAGAAGTCGTCTATGAAAACGCTCCTGCCCGAATACGTCTGGCCGCGACTCTGACTTTGCCCCGCTCGGCGCAGCCGGTTACCGCTGTTGTTTTGTTGACGGGGTCAGGCGCCCAGGATCGCGACGAGAGTGTCGCCGGGCACCGCCCTTTTCTGGTGTTGTCCGATTACTTGACTCGCAAAGGAATCGCCGTGCTGCGCGCAGATGATCGCGGCGTTGGCGGATCGACCGGCAAAGTGTCAACTTCGACGAGCGAGGATTTTGCCAGCGATGCCCTGGCCGGCGTCGCGTATCTTAAGACCCGCAAGGAAATCGACCCAAAACGCATCGGCCTGGTCGGACACAGCGAGGGCGGGCTGGTCGCTCCTCTGGCGGCCGGCCGGTCCGACGACGTCGCCTTCGTTGTGCTGATGGCCGGCCCCGGCCTGCCAGGCGAAGACATCCTCCTGCTGCAATCGAAGCTGATCTTCGCGGCCGTAGGTCTCAATCAAGACCTGGTCGCGAAAAGCCTCGAATTGAATGCACAAGTCTATTCGATCCTTCGCAAGGAGCAGGATCCGGTCGCTGCTGAAAAGGCTTTGCGCGAGCTCTGGAAAACTTCCTCGGCCACGTTCTCTGAAACAGAAAAGACCTTATTGGGGTTTTCCGATGCCATCTGGGAGGCCCAAATAAAACAGGTGTTGTCGCCGTGGTTCCGCTATTTCCTGTCCTATGACCCGCGGCCCGCGCTGTCTAAGGTCCGCTGTCCCATTCTGGCCATCATCGGCGAGCGCGATCTACAGGTCCCTGCCAAGCAGAATCTGGCGGCCATCGAAAGCGCGCTCAAAGAGGCCGGACACAAGTCCTACGCGATCCGCGAGCTACCCGGATTGAATCACCTGTTTCAAACGGCGAAAACCGGAGCCCCCACCGAGTATGCTCAAATTACCGAGACGATATCACCGGCTGTGCTGGAGTTGATTGGAAATTGGATCCTGGAAAAGACGGGGCGGTAGAAGTACAAAGGACGAAGGACGAAGTACTAAAGACAAAGGACGAAAATCTTAACTCCTAACACGTCCTTCGTACTTAATGAGTGCTACATAACCAAGTGACACTCCGTCCCGGCGGCAAGCCCTTTCCGAGCGCCTCCAGTGCAGGGCTGCTGTCACTGCGTTATGTAAAGTTCAATAGTACTTATTGAGTGCTACATAACCAAGTGACACCCCGTCCCGGCGGCAAGCCCTTTCCGAGCGCCTCCAGTGCAGGGCTGCTTTCACTGCGTTATGTAAAGTTCAATAGTCCTTAGTCCTTCGTCCTTTGCAATTCGTCCTCATTGCTTCTTATTTTCCGCCTTGGCCTTGTTCAACATATCCTTAAAACCCAGCGCCTTGGCTTTGCCGCCGGCATCTTCGGCTTCCGGGATCATGCCCTTTTTCTGGTAGGCCATAGAAAGAGTCGTGTACGCCAGGATGTTTTCCGGCTCGATGCCAACCAGCCGCTTGCCGACCTCAATGGTTTCATCCAGCTTGTTCTGGTGGTAGTAGACCATCGATAGCGCGTGCAGTGCTTCGAAGTAGTCGGGGTCCGCTTCCACGGCCTGCCGAAGCTTGATCTCTGAATCGGCATATTTGTCTTCGGCAAACAGGTCCATCGCTTCCCCGTACAGTTCTTCTTTCGTGGGCATGGGCTGAGTCTACCACTGGCCGGAACGTGTAAAAGGCTGAAACTTCTCTTAGGATGGCGTTCTCTTAAGTACCAGGAGGCTATGGAAAACGATATGAGACGCACATCCATGCTTGCGATGTTTTTAGTTCTGGTCCTGGCCGCTTGGAGCACTTCTTCCACAGCACTGGCCGACCACAATGAGCGCACCACAAAGGGCAAGATTGCCGTCATCGGCGGAAGCGCCGCAGCCGGAGCAGTTCTTGGAGGATTGCTCGGTGGTAAAAAGGGCGCCTTGGCAGGCGCGATTGGTGGCGGTGCTGGCGCGGCCATCTACGATAGGGCAACAGGCGATGACGACGGCCATGAGCGCTCCGGCAGGGACAAGGCTGTTCTGATCGGCGGCAGCGCTGCGGCGGGAGCCGCTGCGGGAGGTTTGGCCAAAGGCAAGAAGGGCGCGCTGATTGGCGCGGCCATCGGAGCTGCGGGCGGGTATGTCCTCCACAAGAAAACGAACGGACGCGACCGAAGTTTGTTCTAGGGCCTGACGAAAACGGGGAGCGGGCCGGGCAGATGCTTCATGGCCTTGCCCGCTCCCTTAGCGAGGCGTTGGACCGAAGTTCGGCGCAATTCCAATAGCGCTAAGCGCGGATTAACACGGATCAAGCGGACTCAGGACGTTGGATTGTCGCCGCCCCAGACTAAAGGGGCTAATCCTGGGCTAATCCGCTTAATCCGTGTCAATCCGCGCTTGCA
>JBPCNK010000100.1:0-10037 GCA_051001345.1 Acidobacteriota bacterium
TGATAACCTGCACCACGTGGTGTTCGGCAGACTGTGGCAGTGACACGATTTTGACTTTGGAACCCCGTGTCTCGACCTCACGCCATGCCTCAAAAGTGTTCAGGAGGCTCTGACACTTGCCCACTAAGGACTAAAAACGAGTCACGGGAGTCTGGTTGTAACTCGTAACTCGTAACTCGCCTTCGTCCTTAGTCCTTCGTCCTTTCAAGTGCCGTAGCGAGCGTGAACAATTAGGCAACACGTCCAATCCGCGCTATGGTGAAAATGATGCCCCCGTTTCGAATTGCCATCGTCGGTCGACCCAACGTCGGCAAGTCTTCGCTGTTCAATCGGTTGACTCGCAGCCGCCGGTCCATCATCGGCGACGAGCCCGGCATTACACGCGACCGTATCTATGGCGAAGCGCGCTGGGACAACCGCAATTTTGAGATCATCGACACGGGCGGGCTGATCCCGCACGATCACGACTGGATTCCTTCCAAAATCATCGAGCAGGCTAGGATCGCAATCGACCAGGCCGACCTGCTTTTGTGGGTTGTCAACAGTCGCGACGGCGTGACTTCCATGGACGAGGAACTGGCGCCGCTGTTGCGCCGGACCGGCAAACCATTTCTCCTTGTCGCAAACAAGGCCGACACGCCGCGTGTTGACGCCAACCCGTTTTATCGGCTTGGAGTCGACCAGGTGTTTCCGGTCTCTGCCGAGCATGGTTTGGGTTTTGACGAGTTGATCGACGACATTGTCGCGCGCGTCGAGCCGTCCGATGAAATCGAACGGACATCCGCACCGGCCATTGCCGTAATCGGACGACCCAACGTCGGCAAATCGTCGCTGGTCAACGCGCTGGTCGGTCAGACGCGCGTCATTGTGAGCGAAGTCCCAGGAACCACGCGCGACACCGTCGACACCATTCTGGAGACCGGCGGGGAGCGCTTCCGTCTCATCGATACAGCCGGAATACGGCGCAAGGGCAAGACTGAGTTGATGGCCGAAAAACTCAGCGTCGTCATGGCTCGCAAGAGTCTCGAGCGCGCCGATGTGGCCATCCTGGTGATTGATGCAATCGAAGGCCCCACGCGCACCGACGCGGTCATCGCCGGCTACGCGCATGAGGAAGGCGCGTCGGTCATCCTGTGCGTCAACAAGTGGGATGCCATTGACTCAACCGAAACCAACACGGTCGAATTCGAAGATCGAATTCGGCAGCGCATGAAATTTCTCGCTTTTGCGCCCGTGGTGTTCATTTCAGCCAAGCTGGGAGAAAATCTCGATCGCCTCATGAAGCTGGTCAGCCGAGCCGTCCGGGCGCGAAACCAGCGCATCTCAACCGGAGCCCTCAACGCCTTCTTTGAGAAGACGATCCGCCACCATGCCGAGCAGTTTTTCCCCACCGACAGGTTTAAGATCCGCTACCTGACGCAGGCGCGCACCTCGCCCCCTACGTTTGTTCTGTTTACGCCGCTCAGCCAGGAGATCCACTTTTCGTACCTGCGGTTTCTGGAGAACAAACTGCGGGAAGAGTTCGGGTTTTTTGCCACGCCGCTGCGTTTTGTCGTCAAACATCGCGAGCGCGAGCCCGCCTAGCTGGCTGTTCTGTAAAGTGTTTCGCACAAAGAAGTTTTCCTTGACAGGTTTTCTCCGATGACCCTATCATCTGACAAGTTTTTGGGGGCGTTCTGGTTTTGTTTCAGAGGCACATCCCGGGACAGCGACCATGATCAAGGCCGACTTGGCAAGAATCGTCCACCAACACCACGGCGGAATCTCCTACCGGGAAGCAAAGGACATCGTCGAACGGATCATCGACCAGATCAAGAATCGTCTGGTCGAGGGCGAGTCGGTCAAGCTTTCCGGCTTCGGCTCCATGAAGGTCGTCAACCGCAAACAGCGCGTGGGTCGCAATCCCCAGACCGGGGAAACGATCATGTTGCAGCCGCGCCGTTACGTGACGTTTCGTCTCTCCAAGACCGTCAAGTTCTAACCAAGTGCGATGGCGCTGCCGAGCAATAAGCTTTTCTACAAAATCGGCGAAGTCTGCGACCTGTGCGACATCCAGCCGCACGTTCTGCGCTACTGGGAGACGGAGTTTTCCATGCTGTCTCCATCCAAAAACAGCTCGGGACAGCGCATTTACCGCCACCGCGACGTCGAGCTGATCCAGGCCATCAAGCGGCTGCTTTACCAGGAAGGTTATACGATCGCCGGCGCCCACAAGAAGCTGACAGTGGATCTGCGGGCTGGGGATCATCTCGATGGGTTATTTGTCCCCTCCGACGCGGCGGCTGTCGTCGTCCAGCCACCACCGCCGAAGCGCCGGCCGCTGTCCGAGCTCAGCACAAGCGACCTGCTGCACGAAGCCCGCCGCCAGGTCGAGGAAGTGTTGGATTTGTTGCGTTCAAGTGACAAGTGACAGGAATACAAGTAAGAGCCTCATGCCAGATCTTCCTTGTATTCTTGCTAGAAGACTTTCATGCACGTGTGCGGGCTTCCGGTGCTCGTGCTGCTCGTGCTAGTGCGATTGGTCAACCCGCCTGTTGTCTGTTATCATGGCGCACTTGGTCGGGACGTGGCGCAGCCTGGTAGCGCACTTGACTGGGGGTCAAGGGGTCGCTGGTTCAAATCCAGTCGTCCCGACCAGCTTTTAGCCAATGCCTCCTCTGAAAACCTTTGAGCTTGCTTTACGTATTTGCAGCTTCGCGCAGGGAAGGCCGTGCTGTCGAACGTGTCATCGGCGGCGTTTCGGGCGTGGCTGGGGCAAATCAAGTCAGGCTGTTCCACACCGGCATCGGCCCGCGGCGCGCCTCTCGTGCGGCTGAACAGGCGCTGGCGGCAGTTGCACCCGATGCGGTAATCGTAACCGGCGTTTGTGGAAGTGTCTCCGCGTCGGTTCATGAGGGACAACTGGTTGTCTACCAGCGTTGTCTGGCAGAAGATCCAAGGCTGCCCCTGCAGGATTGTTCTGACGAGTTAGCCGGGCGCGTATCACACCTTCTCACCCATCTCGATTGCCTGCGCGTCGTCGGAATAACGGTAGCGCGCGTCGCAGCTCGCGAGGAAAAACTCCGCTTGGCCGCTCGAGGCGCCGAGGTAGTCGATATGGAAACTGCCGAGATTCTTGCCGTGGCCGGGCGCGCAGCCATCCCGTGTGTTGTTTTGCGTTGCGTCTCGGACGGCTTGGATCGATCGCTGCCGGATTTTAGGAACATTCTGGATGCAGAGGGAGAACTCGACCGTACGGCGGTCGCGCGTGCCCTGGCCGGAAGTCCGGTGGATGCGGCGGCAATGGCAGCCGTTTTCAAGCGGGCAGTGGATCGACTGGGTCAGGCCATGGAAGTTGTTTTGAAGATGGCGGTGATGAAGGCGCTATGAAATAACTTCCAATCGGGGTCGGACGGCCATGGCGGTGCCGCGCGCACAAGCGAGCGGCCCACAGCAGGGATGGTGAGTACCGCACCTGCGGGTGACAGCAGCAACTGCCCTCGAATTCGTCAGCAGTGCCGTTGGTTGCTGCCAGTCGCAAATTACGCAGGTGCAAAGTGGCGGAGCGTGGTCTGCCCCCTTACGCACGCGGCCTCGCTAACTGGCCAGCGGCACGTACTGCCATTTGAGGGGATTGGCCAGCGGTTTGCAGAAATAGAAACCCTGCATCAGGCGGACACCCAGGTCGCAGCATAACTGGTAGTCCTCCTCGCTTTCGACGCCTTCAGCCACAAGTGCGATGTTCATCTCGTTGGACATCTGGACCAATGTTGCGACCATCGTCTTTTTGAGAGGAGTTCGCCATGCGTCATGCAGCAGCATGCGGTCGAGTTTCACAAAGTCAGGCTTGATCTCCGACAGCAGAACAAATGAAGAGTAACCTGCCCCCAGGTCATCCAGCGCGACGCGGAAGCCGATCCGGCGGTAGGTCTCGAGAATGTTCTGCAGGTGGCGAAGGTCGCCGGTTCGCTCTGTTTCGACAACTTCAAACACGATCCTTTCGGGCGGAATATGGCATTTCTCGATCATCTTGACCGTCGTCCGCAGACCGAATGCGGGGTCACAGATGGATGCCGGCATGAAATTGACGAAGATGTTTTCGTCGATGCCTTTGCTATGGGACTGTTCGATGGCCGCGATACGGAGCGCTCGATCCAGATTGTGAAGAAGGTTTGTCTTTTTCGCGGCGTCGATCAGGGCCTCGGGTTCGATCAAACCTCCCGAGGCATCGCGGCCCCGAGCCAGGCATTCATAGCCGAAGGTCTGCTGAGCAGGGACGTCGACGATCGGCTGAAAGTGCATGTCGAAATGACCGCCGTCGATCAACTCGGAAACCCATCCGGCGTGGATCTGGCTGAGGTATCGCCACAGCGTCCGAATTTCCGTGTATTGCCGGCCGCTATGGGCGATATCGGGCAGCACTGGAACGACGCTCAGTTGCTGCAATTGAGTTGGAGTGAGGCTCTCGGCCAGTCCTTGCAGAGCGTGTTCGACCTCTGGACAGAAGGCCACTTCCAGTTCGTTGACGCCGCGCCGGAATGCGACATTCCATTCCTGGAGGGTCCTCTCGACGGAACCGAGGAGGAAGGGCGCCGAAGAAAAGAAAATCAGGGACTGCGGGATAGCTCGAAGCTGGTGGATATCACTGCTATCAATCATCTATCCTCCACTTTCAATAGTAGTTTGCATTTGGCGGCAGTCAAGATTGCGAGGGCAGATTGGCAGTGGGATCGGATGTGCACCGATCACGCGGATATAATTGAAACAACTCATGATTCGGTTGGGAGTTCTATCGGACACCCACGGCTACTGGCGGCCCGAGATCCTGGAGTATTTCGCGGGAGTCGGCGCGATACTGCACGCTGGTGACGTTGGCGACTCTGTTATCTGCGATGTACTGGAATTAGTCGCGCCGACCTACTCGGTTCGCGGCAACGTCGATGGCGCGTTGCCGGAATCCAGCTTTCCTTACCGCCGGACACTTGCATTCGAAGGAGTCAGAATATTGCTGATCCACAGGCCCGAGGACGCTGCCGTAGAAATCGTCACCAACCCGCAACCTTATGGGATGGTAATCCATGGCCACACGCACAAGCCTCGCAATGAGTGGCTGGATGGGTGCCTCTGGTTTAACCCTGGCGCAGCTGGTCGCGAGCGCTTCGGCCGCACCCAGGACGTCGGAATCGGGCTGGTCTGGATCGAAGCGAATCGGATTGTCGAGGCGCGCTTCGTGCCGCTGATCCGACACGACAAGGAGGATGTTCAATGACAACCCGGTTCCTTCTCGGCGTCGACGGCGGCCAGGGCCATACCGAGGCGGTCATCGGCGATGAGACAGGCGCAGTGCTGTCGCGTGGAGAGTCGCGCGGAAGCACCGACATGACTCATCCCGACAGCGAGCCGCAGTTCGAGCGGGCCGTTTGTGAGGCTGTCGATGCGGCCTTGACTCCGCTGGGAATCAAGCGCTCGGACGTTGCCTTCAGTGCGGCCCACTTCGGGCTGAGCGGCGGGCCGGAGATGCGCGAGCCAGTTGTTCGCAGACTGCTCACCGTGCAACGGCTGAGCCTGGCCGAAGACACTTCCAATGCACTGTGGAGCGTGACGGGAGGCGCTGACGGCGCAGCAGTTATTTCCGGATCCGGCTCGATTGGCTTCGGAAAGCGGGGGGACCGCACCGGCCGTGGTGGTGGCTGGGGACACATTCTGGGTGACGAGGGAAGCGGAGTCGACCTTGGGTTGCGCGCGTTGCGACACACCTTTCAAGCAGCCGACGGACGCCAACGTTCGGGCTGGCTGGCGCGCGAGGTGGTCAAACGGAGCGGCTGCGCGTCCTACTGGAATCTGCATGACGCCGTCTACAGTGGAACACTGGACCTGCGCTGGATCACCCGGCTGGCAGAGTTGGTTGACCGTGGAGTGGGAAAGGACCCCGTCTGCCGCACACTGTTGGAGGACGCAGCCGACGATCTGGTCGGGATCGCCGCCCGCGTGATTTCACAACTTCGACTCTCCAACTCTGTGTGCGGTTATGTGGGAAAAGTCTTCCGCAGCGAGACGGTCCTGCGCAGGTTCACGCGAAGCTTGAAAAAGAAGTATCCACGACTACAGATCGTGGCGCCGCGCTTGACCCCGGCCGAAGGTGCGCTGGCAATTGCGCTGGATCTGTTGCAGCAGCCGCTGGACACCG
This sequence comes from Acidobacteriota bacterium, assembly GCA_051001345.1. GTDB lineage: Bacteria > Acidobacteriota > UBA6911 > JACQSX01 > JBPCNK01 > JBPCNK01. Next base: position 6,167 of record JBPCNK010000100.1, read on the forward strand.
GCCAAAAGGAACACACTCTGGCGTACTCGCGCCGGTGATAGCAGTGCCGCGACCGGAAGGTCGCGGCTCACACGAACGTCTCCGAAGGATGAAAGGCTCAACGACCACCCCTTAGACTAAACAACCGAAGTGAATTCGATCAGGGCGCCCGGTAGAGCAACTCACTGTCTAAGGGGATCTTAGCCACGCCGTAGCCAATTGCTGCTCCGATGGCGCCACCGACAGCGCCCAGAATCGCGGCCCCTTGGGCTATATCGCCCGCGCGTCCCCCAAAGGCGTCTCCCAGCAGCCCCCCAAAAACCGCACCTGCGCCCCCTCCTGCAGCCAGACCAATCAGAGCACCTTTCTTTCCAGAACCGGATTTCAGTTTGCCGGCTTCGATTCGCTCGACATCATCTCTGCGATAGCTTCTCGCGTTTGATCCTGCCGCTTCGATCTGAATGTTCAAGGGCTCCAGTTTGAGAAACCGACCTTCGATCCTGTCGCTCGACTTTAGCCGGACAAGAATCGTAGTCCCCACATCCAGGCTTTCGATTTTGTTCCAACGACCTGGCACAACATCTGCCTGCACCAGAACGGAAGAGAGAAGAAGGAGAAACAGCCATGCCCCAAAAGACCTTGTCAGGTTCTCAAATCGTTTTTTCTCCAGCGTCATTTCTTTATCGTACCTTACTGGGTGCGATGTCCGAGCCACGAGGTATTTCCGGGCCGCGAGCGTAAGCGAGTGTGTAATCAGTGGCAGCATCTCGAAAAATGTTGCCTTTGATTGCCCGCTCCCTGACGGTCGCGGTTCTGTCTGTTGACCCCTGACCCCTAGTAAACAACCACCGGCAACAAATCCCCCACGGGCTTCCGGAATGCGATTTGCCCTGTCGCCAGCCCCGGTCCGGTCGAAAGCAGAAGTACTTCCGTTGTGTAACCTCCTCCTACGGCCAGGTGGGGCACCAGTAGACGTGTGCCCGCCACGGGTTGCGTCAGGTCAACCAGCGGCAGCGGACTCAGCAAAAACTCTGTGCGTTCGTTGACGATTCCGCGCAGCGAAGTGACTGCGATCGGCTGGTCGCTCTCCACATCGTAGACGCCGGTGAAATCGATCGGCACACCCGTGAGAATCTCGTCCAGGAATTTCGCGGTCTGCCCGCGGGGCGGAATGGTCAGCGTCGTTTCGGCGATGATTTGCTGGGCATCGTCCGCCCTCAGGCGAAGGCGCACGGAAACCGGGGCCGCATTCAGATTGACGATGGCCACGCCAGTTCGCTTCTCCGGTATCCCGCTACGCCGCGTGTAGTATCCACGGAAGCGCAATGACGCCGGAGATGGGGGCACGCCAGCCTGCGTTACGAGAATGCCTCCCTTCGAGTAGGAAAATAGCAGGGCAACATCGGGCGTTAGGGCGCCTCCTTGGACGGAAAGAGATCCGGTGCGGACGTTGGCCGCCGTGCCCGACGTGCGGAATATTCGCGTCGCGCTGGCGCCAAGCGAATACGAGAAGGATGATGCCGTTACGCCGTTGATCGTCAGCGCCAAAGGCGCGCCTTGTGTATCGCGAACTTCGATGATGCCGGCCAGTTGCGCTGCGGAATTGTTCTGCAAAACCAGCTCGGTGACGTAGCCTCCGCCATCGGCGAAATGAGCCAGGTGTCGGACCGCCGCCGGCGCGCCGGGGACAAAGACAGGCAAAGCCGTGATCAGAAATTCTCCACGGGCGTTGGTAAGTGTCGCCAGAGCAACGACGCCAAAGGGGAGCACGGTTCCGCTCTCCAAAAAGAGGTTGCCCACGAAGTCGCCGGTGACGGGAAAAACTTCGTCGATGAAAAATGAAGTCTGGCTGCGGGCTGGAAGCGGTACGGTCTGCGTGCCCAGGGTTACCCCTGTTTCGCTGACCAACGCCAAGCGTACTTCCGCCGCTGCGTCACTCGAATTGGACAGTGCCGCCGCCGTGCGAACGTCGCCGCTGGCCGACCTTCGTACAAACAAATTTGCGCGAGTGGTGCCCGCCATGCCAGGCACTCCTGCTTCGCTGACGAGAACACCCTGACTCCGAAACGAAAAAATCGACAGGGCAGCCGGCAAAGGCCCAGCCGCTGCGTCTAGTACGGCGTGTCCGGTACTGAGCGCGCTGGACAGGGCCGCAGCCGCAATTGTCTGCCCACCGCCGGACGCCACGCGAAACGGCGCCGTGGAAGTATCAGCCCTGCGGTTCGTCCGCACCAGCATGATGGTGTCGGTAGCGGCGGCTTGCCCACGGGTATTGATTCCCAGGACCTGCCGCTGCTTGTTTGCCTCCAGATAGACGTCGCCGACCTTGACCCAGCCCGCGTTTTGCGCAAGCTGCTGGTTGACGTCGACGCCGCCCGGCGCAGTCGACTTAAACGGGATGATGTACTGAATGCCCGTGCCGTACGTCGGGGATGTGGAAACATGCGCGTAGACTTCGTACCAGTCGGCCCGCGCGACGGTTGCGTAGTACTCAATCGTTTGAGGAGGGCCGGGCGGAGCAAATAGATAGTTGCCGCGCACGCTGCTGCGGTTTTCCCACCCTACCGAGCGCTGAATGTCGGCGGAGTTCTCCTCAATCAAAGTGACGGCGCGGTCCCAGGAAACGTCGTGGTAGGGAACCGTTGCTGATTGGGAAAAGACCTGCTGGCGCAACTCGACGATGACGCCAAGCAGAGACGTGTAGTACCAGAAGGCCGCTCCGGACAAGTTTCGCGCGCGCGTGCCGCGAACCATTTCGATGATTTCGCTGGCCGACACCGGCTGGCCATTGTTTGTCACCGCGATTGCCGGAAAGAGCCTGCGCCGCCCGTCTTCGCTGAGCGACGCGATCTGGATATCCAGTTCGGCCAGGTACGAAGCGGCCGTCGATCGATACACTTGCGTGGCCGAAGCGTCGACCCAGGCGCTGTTGGCCCAGGCAGGCGTGTCTTGAAGGAAGCTGGAGTAGGACTGGGGAAATGCCATCGGCGTATTGGAGACGGCCAATTCAGGCCGGCGGGCTTTGATCTGTTCATAGAGCGCGGCCACAAAAGCATTGAGCTTGTCGGCGCGCCAGCGCATCCATGCGGAATCCGTCTCGTTGACCGGCGGCGCGGCGCCGCTGTGTTCGCGCTTGTACAGCTCCGTACCGTGCGCGTCGTAGCCGCAGTCAAGCGCCGGATAGCTTACACGATCAAACTGGATGCCATCGACGTCATACTGGGTGGCGACTTCGAGCGCCAGGTCGATAAGAAATTTCTGGGCATCGGGCCGCGTGTGCGCCATCCAATAAAACGATCCGCTGTTGGAGGTAACATCTGCGCCGGACTTGCTCTTGGCGAGCCATTCGGGATGAGCGTCGAAAATGATTCCCTTGCGGGCAATGCCGGGAAAAGGGTGACCGGTCCAGCCTCCGACAAAGCCGTATTCGAACCACGCTTCGACCTGCAACCCGACGCGGTGGGCTTCGGCGATGGTTTCGGCCAGCACGTCGCGCCCGGAAAGTTGTGGCTCCGGATCAATGGAGATCCCGGTTTGCCGCGCGAATACCGCGCTTTTCCAAAGCGGGTAACCGCGGCTCCAGACATTGATGTAAACCACGTTAAAGTTGTTCTCGGCCAGCGTCTGCATGGCCGAGGCTAGGTCGGCTTTTGTCTTTCCTTCAAAGAGATCGCGCGTTACCCAGACGGCGCGCAGTTCGCCGGCGGCCTGCAGCGAGGAACCCAGAGACGCCAGACAGAGAAGCGTAAATAGAACACGAGTCAATAAGCGCATCACTCACCAATCCATTTCGGGGGTTTGTAACAGGGCCATTTTACGGGATGTCCCGAACCACGAAGGTGTTGTACGTCACGCGGTCACGCGGCTGTCCGGGCCACGAGCGTAAGCGAGT
>JBPCNK010000101.1:0-9456 GCA_051001345.1 Acidobacteriota bacterium
GTGGGCCCTATCCAACGGGGTTTTTTCGGGCGGTGCAGGGATCGGAGGGGAGTGGGCCGGGAGAGAGGGGGCGCCAGGAGTGCCGCAGCGGGGAGGCTCCGGGCCGGTAGGCAGAAAGCGTCATTGACACTCTTGCTCAAATTACAAGACTTCACCAATTGTTAAAATTCAAGGAGGAATCATGGCTCATCAACTACCACCATTACCCTACGGATACGATGCCCTGGAAGCGGCAATCGACAAGCAAACGATGGAGATTCACCACGACAAACACCACGCCGCCTACGTCAATAATCTCAATGCGGCGCTTGAAAAACATCCGGAGCTGGCGAAAAAATCCGTCGAGGATTTGATCCGCGATCTCAACGACGTTCCCGAAGCCGTTCGCGCGGCGGTTCGGAATAACGGCGGCGGCCACGTCAACCACACGATGTTCTGGACCCTGATGGGGCCCAAGGGCGGGGGAGAACCCTCCGGCGCCCTCGGCAAGGCGATACAGGAGACCTTCGGGAGCCTGGACGCGTTCAAGGAAAAGTTCAACGACGCCGGCGTGAAGCGCTTCGGCAGCGGCTGGGTCTGGTTGATTTCGTCGGGAGGTAAGCTTGAAATCGTCAGTACCGCTAACCAGGACAACCCGATTTCCGACGGCAAGTATCCGGTTCTTGGCAACGACGTCTGGGAGCACGCCTACTACCTGCGTTATCAGAATCGCCGTCCCGACTACCTGAAGGCCTGGTGGAACGTCGTCAACTGGGAGGCGGTTGGTCAGCGCTTCGATAAAGCGAAGTAACCTAAAGTACGAAGTACGAAGGACGAAGGACAAAGGACGAGGGACGAAGGACGAAGGACGAGCTAGAGTTTAGTCCTTCGTCCTTCGTCCTTTGTACTTTCGTAATTTCGTGTCACAAATCATCCAGTGAAGGCCATCTCCGTTAGCAAACAGATTTTCCTAAAGGAAGAACGATGCTTGCCACGCGCATCCGCCAAAAGGACGGCACATTTTACTTCATCTCCTACAAGGCGACCGACCTGCTTGACCGGGTTCGTTTCACCAGTCGCTACTATTTCGAAGGCGAAAAGATCGAGCAGGAGGAAAGCGGCGACGATGAGGTCGCGCGTTTTATTGCCGGAATCGAGAAAAATGACAAGGGCTTTCAGCGCCTGCTGAGCCGCAAGAAGGTACGGGACATCGTCAATTTCTACGAGACAGCTGTCAGCCAACCGCTGATTCCCGGCACGGTCCTGTTGTTTACCAATGAGGCGCTTCGCTTTGAACCAGTCAGCGGTTACCAAGCTGTTGGCAACCTCACGGAACCGGAGGGCAAGTACCTGGTCATCGACGGCCAGCACCGCCTGGCCGGCCTATATTTTTTTCGCGACAAACACCCCGATCAGATCGACGAAATCGAAGTGCCCTGCGTGCTTTTCGATGGCAAAGCGGCTGATTTTGCGACGGAGATGTTTGTAATCATCAATTCGACTCACACCAAGATCAATCGCTCGCACCTGGTGGATTTGTATGAACGAGTTTCCTGGGAGAGCCAGGACAAGAAGTTCGCCGCCAAAGTGATCAAGGCGTTGTACGAGCGCGCCGATTCTCCGCTGCAGTACAAGATCAACCGCCTGGGCGGGCGCAGCCGGCAGCAGAAGTGGGTTCTGCAGTCGGAACTCTTCAACGAATTGCACAAGCTGGTAAAAAACCAGGAGAAGTATTTTAAGAAGCGCTGGAACATGCGTCCTGAGCCGGCTTATGAACTGGTGCGCGATTACTTGAAGGCAGTGGCCTTGGTCATGGAGCCGGCCTGGGGAAACAACGACAAGTACATTTTTACGCGGGATGTCACGCTCAAGGCACTTATCCGTGTTCTCGGAGACCTGATCGAATCGGGTGCAGTCGAAAGATGGGAAGAAGACCGCTCCCCCAAGGCTTTTCGCCACGCGTTGGCGCCCTGGGCGGAAGTCATCAAGGAATTTCGCGCCGAAGGATTCTACGAACGTTTTCCGGCCAAAGGCCAGGTCGAACGAGTGCGGCGCATTCATGAACGGCTACGCCGGTTGTTTGCGTCAGTAGGCAGCGGGCAGGAGGCAGTGCGGCAGGCAGTTGTGTCCGCTGCCTACTGCCCGCTGCCTACTGCCCGCTGCCTGGAGCCTGGAGCCTATGGAGTCGTCCCGCAAAATCGTCGCGCTCAATCCTCGCCGCACCCTGATTCTGTTTGTCCTGATCGTAGCGCTGCTGACGATCTCCGGCGTCTATTTCGGCTGGCGCACCTATGTTCGCGGGCATGCCAGCTTCGGAACCGATCCCTTTCGCCTGCAGGCGGCGCCGCGTGAAGCGCCGCCGGAGGACATGGCGGACCGGTCGTTTCTCTTCGATTTGCGGGAAGCCTACAGGCAGAGAAGGCTGACGCTGGATGAGTTTCTGCTCTATCGCGCCTCCATCCTGTTTGGAACCAGCCACGACCTTCCACCGGCCTACCAGCCTACCTCGGCGTTCACCCAGGAGGATGACCGTCTGCCGATGGAAATCCGATTGCACTGGGCCCGCCTGAATCTGGCGACACAGCGCATTCTGGAACCGCTGTTGCTGGCGCCCCAGCATCCGCGCAGCGTTTTCCATCCGCGACGCCTCTCGCTTCGTTCCTTGTCGCCCAGGCGGATTCCGAAAAATGAACCGATTGAGGCGACTCTGTTTCAGTTCGGTTTTCAGACGGAAACGGCCGCCCAAGGCCGCCTGGTGTTCGCATATGCGCCCGCCGGAAAAGGCTCGCCGCTTGAAGCCGCACGCCCCCGCCTTCGCCGCACCGCGGAACAGGCCTGGACGAAATACCTGACTTTCCTGCACATGAACAGCGCCGAGTTTCGCCCAGGGGGAATCATTGTCTATCTGCTCGACGATCCGATCAAAGATTCGCGCCGCGTACAGACCTGGATTGATGCCTCCGCGATCGATGGAGTCCGCCCGGGCCAGCGCGTCTACAGCATCTATGTCACCGTCGGCAATCTGGCGGATGCCGATGAACACCTTGATCGGTGGGCGGCGCACGCGCTGTTTCACGCGTTTCAATTTCGCCAGATGATTACGCCGGGAGGAGAGGATTTTTTTCTGGAAGGAACCGCCCGCATGGCCGAAGGGCTCGTCGTCAAGTCGGCACAACGGGGCCCGGATCTGCAAAGGGCCTTTCAGCAGCCCGGGATTTCTCTTTGGAACCGCAACGCGGACGCCGCCCCGTTTTGGAGCTTCCTGATGCAGCGGCGCGGCGAGCGCGCTGGCGCCTTTCTGCGCCAGCTGTTTGAATCGGCCGGCCGGGGGGCAGCACCGGAGGCGTTGTTTCGTACCGCGGAGATCGGACGGTACTGGCACGAATACTCTCGCGCGTTGATGTACCAGCCGCCGTTCGAATCCTTAGACCATTCCGGCGAGCTAACGCTGCGACCCTATTATCGGGTGAACGTCGCCCACTTGCGCTCGATTCCTCGGCGGACTGTTCAACACCTCGATGGAGTCATCCTCGCTCCACTGTCGTCAACCCGCATCGACTTGTATGTTCCACTGGCCGAGTATCTGGATCTGGAGCTGCTCAGCCGGTCCGGGCAATACCCGCCCGGGTTGGAAGCCACGCTGATCCTGTCGCCCAACGGGCAGGTGGTTAACTGGACGGGCCAATGGCACTATCAACTATGCCGTACACTGAGTCGGCCGTGCCGCGACCAGCGGCGTCACCCTACCGTCACGTCCGTGCAGGTAATCCTCAGCAATCGGGACCCGAAGCTGCCGCTTGAAGTCGAACTGATCGCCAGCAGCTCCAATTCGCACTGGATCGCCGAGTCTGCGCAGATCGACAATGCAACGCTTCCCGTCCTGGGTGATCTGGAGTTGCTGCTGCTCGACGACAAGACAGTGCAATTGAACGCGCGCCGCGTCTGGTTTGACTGGAATGAAGGCTTCTACCCGTACGCTCCCTCGGGTTTTGCGAGGAAAATGGTCATCGATTATCTAAAATCGCACGCGTCCTTCCAAGGTTCGGCCCGTTATCACGTCACGCGGCGTCGCAGCGAGAGCGACCTGGGCCCGATATTGTTCCGGCTGGACACCCGCCGGATCCAGGCGGGGAACTATCACGACACTCCGTTTGGATTCGCTGTCGAACGCGATCCTCACTGGTATCGGTTGGGAGGGCGATTCCGCAGCCAGGCGACAGCCTTCCTGAAGGAGATGGAGCGCTGGGAGCAGAATCCTCCCGGAGACTTTGGCCCGCGCGCATCGGCGGTCTTCAAGCGGATCATGCAACTGGAGGACCCGATTTTCTATACCTACGTGGAAGGCGAGGGCTTCGAAAGACTCACGCTCCTTTTCAAAAATATGAGGATTGTATTCCGGCCCGCGGAATCTTGAATCAGTCGCGAGTCGCGAGTCGCGAGTCGCCAGCGAGTCACGAGTCGGCAGTCGCCAGCCAGTCGCCGGCCGCCAGCGGGTCGCCAGTCGCGAGTCGCGGAAATCGCTTGTACTTCGAGAGTCGGGGCGCGAAGTTGTAGACGAAACTGTTGTCCAGAGGGACGGCCCCGGCGGGGCCGCAAGATAGTAGCCGGGGGTGAGCGCGCACGCGCGAACCCCCGGAAACGGATGCGTATAGAATTCGCGCCCCGGATGGGGCGCGCAGAAAGGCGAAAGATTGTGCGTCCCCATTCATGACAACTGGCGACTGGCGACTTGCATTCCCTGATGAATGCAGTCGGCGATCCCGATGCCCCGGTACGGACTGCCGGCCAGTAGAATTCCGGGCGCGAGATTGCGTTCAATCTGATCGATTCGCTCGTTGTGTCCGACTCGATAAACAGGATTTGCGGCTGGCCACCGAAAGATCCAGTGACGGACCGGATCGGCGGTGATCCCCAGAAGCGCGCGAACTTCGCCAATGCTTTCCGACAAAAGCTGCACATCACTGCGAAGATCGATTTGCGGGTCCCGATAGCCGCCGGCAAACGTCCGGAGTAAAACAAATTCTTCGGGCGCGCGGCCTTCAAATTTGCTGGAGGTCCAACTGATCGATGTCACCTTGCGCCTTTCGAGAGCCGCGATGATGACGCCGTTCCCGTCCAAAGAGTGGCTGACGTCCGTGCGCCTGAATACCAGCGAGACGGTCGCCGATGAGACCGTCTCCAGCGCGTCGAGGCCTGCGGCGGCCAAAGGCGACGTTCTTTGCAGCAACAAGGCGGCCTGTCGTGCCGGGACAGCCAGTACGACGGTATGAACGCGGACTACACGTCCTTGGAAAGTGATTGCAAAGCCATCGTCGACAGATTCGATTGAGTCGATGGGAGCATTCAAGTGCTGCGCAGCTTTCGTCTGTTCCAAACACGCTTCGACCAATTGCTGCATCCCCTGGCGAAGAGTGAGAAACACAGAGCTTCCTCCTCCGGGGGCGGTGGCGCGTCGATGTGCGCGTGCGGCTCGGATCAGGCTGCCTTGGCTCGCTTCTGTCGAGGCAAGCTGCGGAAATGTGGATTGAAGGGAAAGAATCTCCGGGTCGCTCATGAAAATCCCGCCCAACAGCGGCTCGCCGAGCGCCGCCAGCGCCTCGTTGCCAAAGCGTCTCCGGACAAACGACGCGAGGCTTTCGTCGCCGGATTCCCTGCGCCGTCGTATAAATATTTCGGCTGAAATCCGCAGGCGCGCTTTAGGAGAGAAAAACGGGCTGGTCAAAAACGGCATCCAGCGGGCGGGCGCCAACAGGGACATCCCTTCGGGCAGAGCCACCAGTTTCCCGTTGCGCAACGCGTAGACCCGGCGAAGTCCTGCGCGCGTTCCAATGACTTCTTCCGCGAGTCCGAGCTGTTGGCACAACAGCGCGCCCCAAGGTTTGGCGCCGACCCATGAGTCGGCGCCAGCTTCGACGACAAAGCCGTCCTGGCGAACCGTGCGAATCTTTCCGCCCCAGCGATCGCTCTGCTCAAATAGGTGGACGTTGGCGACCGACTGCAGATGATAAGCCGCCGTCAGTCCCGTAATACCGCCGCCCACGACAGCGACGACCGGCTTGTGAGTTCCGTTGATTTCAAGTAATTCGTGCCCCACATCTCCGCCGTTGAAAAAAGGGGTCTGCGTTCTGGACGTGACCGTTCTTGTGGCCGTGGACGTCATCGTGGTCGTTGACGTGCTCGTGCACGTGCTCGTGGCCGTTGTCGGGATGGTTTTAAAAACTGACAGGCTGGAAGCCTGTCCCACCCCCGGTCGCGGCACAGCCGAAACCTCCGTGATACTCATGATTGTCACGGGCCCGCGGCCGCCGGCTCGGCACTCCGAGCCTGCTCAACCAGCCGCGCCAAAGCCGCAATGAAATCGGGTGAATCGTTCAGCGACTCGCTGCGTTCCAGACGCATGTTTAGTTCGTCGGCTTGCCGGAAGTAGACGATGTCGATGTCATAGAGAATTTCGACATGGTCGGCGACAAAGCCGATAGGAACGAGCACAACGCCGCGGTACCCCTCTTTCGCATAGGCAGTGATGACGTCGCCGGCATCGGGCCCAAGCCATGGAACTTGGCTGGTTCGGCTTGCGCTTTGGTAGGCAAGCCGCGTGATGCTTGGGCGCAGCCGCGCTAGCAGGCCCCGAGCGGTTTTCTCCAGTTGATCCACGTACGGGTCGGCCGCGGACGCGAGACCCACCGGAAGGCTGTGGGCTGTCAATAACAGCGGCGTCGCAAGGCGCTCGGCGGAAGGGAAGCGCTTTAGAGTAGCGCGCGTGCGCGCGGCCAACGCATCGAGAAAGCCGGGATCCTCGCACCAGCTCTCGATGCGTCGCACGGGCGCGGCAAGGCCAGTCTTCTGAAGAGCCTCGTCGAATTGCCGATAATAAGCCCCGATGCTCAACGCCGAGTACTGCGGAGCCATGCACAAGGCCACAACCTCGCTGACTTCGTCACGCGCCATCTCGGCGACCACGTCGGCGATATAGGGGTGCCAGTGACGCATGCCCACGTACACCTTGAACGGTGCGCCCAATTGCTGCTGCAACGCCGCCGCCTGCGCCAGCGTGATGTCCAGCAGCGGTGAGCGACCGCCAATGAGGCGGTAGCGCTGGCGGACCTCTTCCAGGAATTCCGCAGTCATAGGCCGTCCACCCCGAACATCCAGTAGATAGGGTTCGACCTCATCAAGCGACAGCGGGCCGCCGTAAGCCATCAGCAGGACCCCGATCGACTTGGTTTGCTTTCGGCGTCTATCGGGCATCAAAGAATCATCAAATAAATTGGTGTCATATCATTGCCTCTTGCCCAGACTAGGGGTTAAAAATTACGAATTACGAGTTACGAATTACAAATCGACACAATCCGCAATCCGCAATTCGCAATCCGAAATTGCCTAGCCCGGATTATTCACATAATGAAAAACCTAGTCACGAATTTCACGAATTTCACGAATGATCACGAATCTATGAACGGCATTGAGGACCTTTGACCGGCTTGCAGTTTCAACAAGCTGTCCCGGCCCCCGATTCGAGCACCCGCTGTCAAAACCTGTATGTTTTCGTGTCATTCGGGATAATTCGTGTAATTCGTGACTAAGCTTTTTGCTTTTTTGTGAATAAGGGCTAACCCCTGACCCCTAACCCCTAACCCCTGAATATTCCCTGACAAAATTTATCAGCTCACGTACATTATCGACCGGCGTGTTCGGCAAAATGCCATGTCCGAGATTGAAAATATGGCCGGGCCGTCCGGCCACCTGGTCCAGGATTTCAGCCGCCTTCTTCCGCAGCTCGGGCAGGGGCGCAAGCAGGACCGCCGGATCGAGATTGCCCTGCACGGCCCGATCGGCGCCGATCAGGCGCCAGGCTTCGTCCAGCCGAATTCTCCAGTCGACCCCGATGACATCTCCGCCGGCTTCTCGTTGCAGCGCAAGCAGGCCCGCCGTTGCGGTGCCGAAGTGAATGACTGGTACTCGGGCAGGCTCGAGTCTTTCGAATAGCTCGGACATTGCGGGAAGAACATAGCGCCGGTAGTCGTGCGGAGACAAACAGCCTACCCACGAATCAAACACCTGTAAAACGTCGGCGCCTGCTTCGGCCTGAGCCAGAAGAAACTCCGCCTGCGTATCGACCACGCGGCTCATCAACAGCGTCCAGGCTTGTGGATCCGAGTACATCAATTCCTTGACCCGCAGATAGTGACGCGAAGCGCCTCCTTCAATCATGTAGCTGGCCAAGGTAAACGGCGCACCGGCAAACCCAATCAGCGGAAGTGTTCCGCCAAGTTCGCGACAAACCGCGCGGATAGCCTGCAGGACATATCCCAAAGAGACAGCAACATCGACCGGGCGAAGCGCCTCAATCTGACTCCGGCTCCGGATCGGATTGTCGACAACAGGCCCTTCGCCCGCAGCGAAGTGAAACGACAGTCCCAGCGCCGGAAGCGGCAGCAGCAGATCGGCAAAGATGATCGCGGCGTCAAAACCGAGTGACAACGGTTGGAGAGTAACCTGTGCTGCCAGTTCAGGTGTCTGGCAAATTTCCAGCAGGGAATACTTCTCGCGAATGGCCCGGTATTCAGGCATGTAGCGGCCGGCCTGGCGCATGAGCCACACGGGAGTTCGCTCAACCGGCTCGCGGCGGCAGGCCCGCAACAGAAGATCATTGGACGGCGACATCATAACGAGCCGTCTATTTTCGTTCTAAAGCCCCGATTCCCCAAACTTTTTGTGCCTACTTGGAGTCTATACAAGTATTCTAATGGGATGAGTGTGCCGTGGGGCTGGCATTGTTAATGCAAAGGATTAACCACACAGGGGCTAGAGGATAGGGGTTAGGGATAGGCAATTGCGGATTGCAGATTGTTCAACCGCTTCGTAATTCGTAACTCGTAACTCGTAATTTCCTAGCCCCTAACCCCTAGCCCCTAACCCCTAGTCGGCAGTAAGCAGCATTACTCAAGGAGCACCGTCAAGATGGGGCGCGCAACTAAACCACTCGTGATCGCCGGGCTGCTGTGTGCGGCAGTGGCGGCAACTGTTTTGGTCCGGTGGCCCCAAGGTTCGACGGCCGCAGGCGCTGGCGGTGTTCAGACGGTGGTTGCCCGCCGCGACAAATTCGTCCTCAATCTGTTCGTTACCGGAGAGCTGGCCGCCGTGCAGGCTGTCAAGATTGTCGCGCCCCGCATCCGCAACAATTCGGCCGCCATCAAGGCTTTGGCGCCAGAGGGCACGTTTGTCCAACCAGGCGACATTCTTGTCCAGATCGACAACTCCAACCTTGTCACCAGCCTCAACACCGAACAGATCAACCTGGAGAGGGCCGAAAACGAACTCGTCCGCAAACAGGCCGAACAGGAAATCCAAGTCAAAGATTTGGAAGTGCAGCTGTCCCAAAAGAAGCTCGAACAGGATAAGGGCGCGCTCAAAGCTGAAATCGGCCGAGATTTGATCGCCCTGCGCGAATGGCAGGACAATCAGTTTCAGTTTGAG
>JBPCNK010000102.1:0-19195 GCA_051001345.1 Acidobacteriota bacterium
TGCGGCTTCGTTGGACTCTTTGCTCGCACTCATCCATCCCACCGTAACCGAACTTGTGGGATTTGTCCAGCCTGTTGTTACAAAGCTCCGATTTCAGCGCGGGGGCAACCCGGTAAACAAATACGAAAAAAGCTTCAGAGCCGATTAACACGGATTTGACATAAGGGCTATTACTCTCCTCAATAGAATTCCCTGACCCCTTACCCCTGAAGCGTGAAGCCTATCTGGCGACTGGCGACCGGCGACTGGCGACTTTTCTTGCCCGTAGCCCTTTCAACGCTTCCTGTAGTCGCTGGGCTGCTGCGTCAGACAGGTTTTCGTCGTTGAATCGGACCCGCTGATACACCTCTGTGATTTCCAAAGCGGCCGGATGAACCGGCGATCCGGCAAAGCGCGCGACAAATTCCCGGGCGGTCTCGCCCGGCTCCTTCTGATATCCATGGCGCGATGCCCAGCGTAGGAACTTCTGGTAGGAATAAACAATCAGCGCGGCCGACCGTTGCCGCGAGTGTCCACGGCGCAGCACCCACATCCAGATCGCCTCACGGCGCCACCACAAGATTCCCAGCAGGACGAGCGGCACGACCAGAGCCGGCAGCCAGAGTGATTCCAGGCTCCACTGCGCGCCGGTGTCACCCGATGTCCAGGCTTTCCACGTCCGGTCCCAACGTTTTCGTAGCGCCAGCCCAGAATTGATTGCCAGATCTCCCCAGCCTGAAATCCTGCGGCGAACGGAGCTGAAGATTTGCGCCTGTTTGAAGAAAGTCAGCGAGACAACCTTATCCGTCCAGAACAAATCCAGCGAGTCGGTCAAATGCAAGACCCATTTGACAAACGTATTGGAAAAAAGCTCCGATTCAGGCGGAGTCGGATCGAATTCGATCCAGCCCAAGCTGGGGAAGAAAGCTTCGACCCACGAGTGCGCGTTGGCCTGGCGGACCACGAAGTCTCCGCTGATCGGATTGAAATCGCCGCGGCGGTAGCCGTTGACGATGCGCGCCGGAATTCCGAGCGTGCGCAACAGAATGGCCTGTGCCGTCGCGAAATACTCGCAGTGTCCCGCGCGGGTTCGAAACAGAAAGTCGGCCAGCGGATCGGCCGCGCCACCCGACGGGTTGTCCATCGTGTAGCCGAGCCCCAGCAGGTAACTCTCCAGCCGCAGGGCCTTGTCCTGGATGTTCACATCCTTGCGCGTCAAACCGATCGCCAGGTCGCGGATGCGCGAGTCCAAAGAATCAGGCAACTGCAGATAGGGCGCCATCGCCTGGCTGATTTCTCCGGCGACCTTGCGCCCCAGCGTGTCATGCCGATCCTGAATTCGGGAATGAACCGTGTAGATTCGCTTTCGGCCCACGGCGGAAAAAAAGATCGATCCGTGCTGGTCGACTCGCAACTGCCTACCGACATCGCCGGAAACCCATTGCGGCTCGCGGGCCGCAAACAGAGCCGGGACTGATACCGGTTCGAGATAGATGGTCTGACGCAGCAGCGGCTCGTGGCGCAGCTTCGGTTCGACCACCCAGGAGGGGCCCCGTCCTGGCCGCACAAGGATGGGCGATGTCTCGGGCGTCGATCGCCACGATCTGTTGTCGTACCAATCCAACGCCATCCCTCTCCACTTCAGGTCCGGCGGCAGAGGAGCGTCTCGGCCCAAACCTGCGGCCCAGTCGGCGTGGACGCGAAACACAACCCTGTAGTTCTGTTTGATACGGCCGATCTGACCCAACTCGACGCGGTCGGAAAAGCCGGTTTCGATCAAGCGGCTTTGCCCAAAACCACGGAACAACTGCTCGTTGAAGCGCGGAATCACAAAGAAAATCGGCACTGCCAGCGCCAGCGTCGTGGCTGTCGTCAGGGTGGTCAACCCTACAAACGCGCGCGCAGGCATGCGGACACCACGCCAGTTCTCGGCTGCCGGCGTACCAGCCGACTGCCGGCGCATACGCCGGCGGATCTCGTGCAGGTGCAGCGCCAGCGTGATGGCAAAGACAAACAATATGGTGGTCACTAGAAAGCTGATCTCGACGGTGGCGGTGGCCGCCACCAGCACCTGGCCGAACGCGATCAGCAGTAACAACTGATCGTCGCGCTCTTTGCGGACCTGGAAGAGCTTTGCGATCGCGATGAAAAAAATGAGGTGGACCAGGGACAGAAAAAATCCCGAAATCTTCAGCAGATCAATCGGGAAAAACGCCAGGTAGGATAGCGCCAGCGCCCATTGCGCCCAGGGCGACAGCAGCGACCGGTCCTCCGTCCAAAACCAGCTGCCCACCAGCGCAAGCGCGTACAGCAACAGGCTGGGCCGGTCCACACCGCCGCTCAGCCACAGCCCCAGGAAGCTGGTTGCTAATACCAGATAGAGGGCGATTTTGTAGAGTTTCGATAGAACCATAACTTAGTCGCCAGTCGCCGGTCGCCAGTCGCCAGTTAGTCGCCAGTCGCCGGTCGTCTGTTTAGTCGCCAGTCGCCAGTCGCCGGTCGCCAGTTAGTCGCTAGCCCTCGCGAGCCCGGATTATTCATCAATCACCGCAGAGACGCAGAGCACGCAGAGGGGGCGCAGAGAAAGTTCAGTGGCCACTGCTTGTTCTGCCCATCCTCTGCGTTCTCCGCGTCTCTGCGGTGAATGCCTTTATGCTATCAGTTGCCAAAATCGTTTAATTCTGATCATCGTTCTTCGGGCAATTTGCAAACCGCCCACAACAATGTAGCGCGGATTAACACGGATTAAACGGATTAGGCGCATTGCACTTGAGTTGCACGTATCAACCCCAACGCAGTGCAATTAATCCGTGTTAATCCGTGTTAATCCGATTAATCCGCGCTAAAGCGCAGGTACGATATCGCCGACAAGAATTATTGGAACGACGTTCGCCATGAACAGCGCCAGCAAGTCGCAAGTCGCCAGTTGCTCCCTGACGCACTGGCGACTGGCGACCGGCGACTGGCGACTGATTACAACTCCTTCATCCAAATAATCTGGGACCCGCGACGGAGCCCGATGGGGAGAGCGTCGGCCGCGCGGGTGCTGAAGACCAGTTTGAACAGCTCGATGTTGTCAACCGGCCGTTGCATTTTTCTCAGCCTCTCTAGAAACTCATCGAACGAGTGCGTCGCTTCCACGGTAGCCAGTTCAGTCAAAACTTCCCGCAGATGTTCCCGACCTTCGTCAAATCCCGTTTCTTTGTCGCACAACACGAGCTCGACTCCCGACCCCTCGGCGATGAAGTGAGCGCATAACGAGGCAGCCAGCTCTACAGCCCTCTCAAACTGATCGGCGCCGATGTCAGACGGCAAAACCGAATTGTCCAGACAAACACACACCCGGCGTTCGATTTCTTCGCTGAACTCCTTGACCATCAGCTCTCCGAGCTTGGCCGAGGCCTTCCAGTGGATGAAGCGAGCATCGTCGCTTCCCGTATACGGCCGCATCGCGTACAGGCCATCGCCGGTGCCGCGCCGCACGCCTTCCTGGATGCCGCGCAGAAACGGAAACATCTGAAACTCCGAACGGACATCGACGCGGCGCGGGAAAACCACCAGCTGACCCTTGGCCGGAATCTCCCGCGCTTTGTCGAAAAAACCAAATGGGAAACCGGTCTGCGCTCGAAAGCCCGACAGTCCATAGATTCCGCGACGATCGAAGACCGCCTGCAGCGAGTGCGTTTCGGACTGGCGCGGGCCGACAAACGGAAAATAAACGTTCGAAGTCAGAATCGATCCCTCCCGGGCAGCTCCCTGGCGGTAGCCCCCAAGCAAAACTGAAACAGCAGGAAAAAAACGCTTGCCGTTTCGGACCGACAGGACCAGCCGCGTTAGTTCACCGGCGAAGACGTTGTCGGGAACATTGAGCGAAACGTCGACGCCCGACAGGATCGTGCCCGACAATGCGCCCGATACGAGAATGGAGGCCAGGAGAACCGCCAGGACCAGGATCAGCAAATTGTTCCCCGTGCTCACCGACGCCAGTGAAAGAATCAAGACGAGAAGAAGAAAGAAGAGACCGGTTCGCGTCAGCGTGACGAGCCTGAGGTTGCGCAGGTATTGCAGATTGATTCCAGCCACCAGGACCGGAACGACCGTCACGGCAATCAGCGCGGCCAGGATCAACGAGGAAACAGCCAGCAGAATACTGGCGTGCAAACTTCCCTGCCGCAAGGCCGTCGAGGAAGCCAGCGCCAGTCCGAGCGCCAGAAACATCGCTGCCACCGCACAGGCAATCCCCGGCAGGCTGCGCAGAAACCGGCTGACGGCGCTGCGCGGCCCTTCCAGCCGCGGGTAGTTCACAGCGGGACCTCGACCCCCCGCACCAGTTCTTCGATGATCGCTTCGGCTTCCTCGGTCTTCTTCAGCGCAGAGGAATACTTGGAACTGACTACCACTCGGTGGGCGAATACGGGCAAGGTGAGACGCTTGATGTCGTCGGGTATGCAGTAGGAGCGACCGTCGATAAAGGCGTAGGCCTGCGCGGCATGATACAGCGCCAGCGCGCCGCGCGGACTGATGCCGAGCGACAGGTAGGCGGATCGGCGAGTGGCTTCAACCAGGGCCATCAGGTAGTCGACCAACACGTCGGTCACTTTCACGTTCTCAATTTCCCGTTGGTAAACAAGCACCTCGGCGCCCGAAAGGATCGGCCGCAACTCCTCGACCGAATAAAAGTTGATGTTCTGTTTGAGGATTTCCTTCTCGCTGTCGCGGCTGGGATAGCCCAGACGGATTCGCATCAGGAAACGGTCCAGTTGGGACTCCGGAAGCGGATACGTCCCGTGATGCTCAATCGGGTTTTGCGTGGCGACCACCAGGAATGGCGCCGGGAGAGAGTAAGTCTGGTCTTCAACGGTCACCTTGCCCTCCGACATGGCTTCCAGTAGCGCGCTCTGGGTCTTCGGAGTGGTCCGGTTGATTTCGTCCACGAGCACCACATTGGAGAAAATCGGCCCCCGTTTGAATTCGAACTCACCGGAGGATTGGTTGAACAGCACGATGCCAAGCACGTCGGACGGAAGCAGGTCGCTTGTAAACTGCATCCTTTTGAACGAACAGTCCAGCGACCGCGCCAGCGCATGCGCCAGCGTAGTCTTGCCGACACCCGGGACATCTTCAATCAGAAGGTGCCCTCGGGCCAGCAGGCAGGCTAGCGCCAGCCGGATGGACTCGGATTTCCCTTTAATGACCGTCTCGATGGACTGCTCAAGCTGGCTGACTTTCAAGCGGGCGGCGTCCAGGGAACTCTCCTGCGTCAACACCGACGAGCGGAAGTCCTTGGTCACCAGCTTGGCCCGATCTTCACTCATAACTGTTCCTGATCCTGAGAACGACGGCGCAGGCCCACGCTTAAACTTTTCATCCGGGTTGGTGAATTCCCTTCATGCTATCAGTTGCCAAAATCGTTGAATTTTGATCACCGTTCTTCGGGCAATTTGAAAATGGCTCACAACAATGTAGCGCGGATTAACACGGATTAAACGGATTAGGCAGCTTGGGTATGAGTTGAACTCAGCAGCAATCTATCCGTGTTAATCCGTGTTAATCCGATTAATCCGCGCTAAAAATTATTGGAACGACGTTCGCCATGAATTGCCAATAGTGTCGTTCACAGTTTACCAACGGTCAGGTCGCGGATTTGTGATTTCGCTCGCAATCGCCCGCTCCCTTACGGTCGCGGCCCTGACTTCGAGCCCAATCCCCAATCCACAATCCGAAATAAATCCCCAATCCCCAATCCCCAATTGTCGACTCCGCCACCCCTTTAGAATAAGGTCCTGGGTCTTTCTCCCACCGGAATTCCGAAATGCCGATACGCCAGCTCCGTGACCCGGCGTCCACGCGGTGTTCGATCGAGGAATCCCAATTGGATCAGATACGGTTCGTAAATGTCCTCGATGGCGTCGCGCTCTTCGCCGATGGCCGCCGATAATGTATTGACACCGACGGGGCCTCCGCCGAACTTCTCAATGATGGTCGTCAGCAGCTTGCGGTCGATTTCGTCAAAGCCATAACGGTCCACATTGAGCATCTCGAGGGCCGCGTGAGCCACCTCGCGCGTGATCTTTCCATCGGCGCGAACCTGCGCGTAATCGCGCACGCGCCGCAGCAGCCGGTTGCCGATGCGCGGTGTGCTGCGGGAGCGCTGCGAGATTTCGTCAAGCCCGCCGGCGTCGATTTCGATTTCCAGAATACGCGCCGATCTTTGAATGATCTTCTCCAGATCGGCGGGCGTGTAGAAATCCAGGTGATAGATCAGTCCGAACCGGCCGCGCAGAGGCGACGTCAGCATGCCGGCTCGCGTGGTGGCGCCGATGAGCGTAAAGTGCGGCAAGTCGATCTTGATCGAGCGCGCTCCGGGCCCTTCGCCGATGATGATATCGATCTTGTAATCCTCCATGGCCGGATACAAAATCTCCTCGATGGAGGCCGGCAACCGGTGGATTTCGTCGATAAACAGAACGTCGTTGGACTCCAGCTGCGTCAGGATGGCGGCCAGGTCACCCCGGCGTTCGATGACGGGTCCGGAGGTCGAACGGAAGGTCACTCCCAGTTCGTTGGCGATGATGCTGGCCAGCGTCGTCTTGCCGAGACCGGGCGGTCCCCACAGCAGCACGTGATCAAGCGCGTCCCGGCGCCGCCGTGTCGCCTCGATGGCAATGGACAGGTTCTCCTTGATGCGTTGCTGGCCGATGTATTCGCCGAGCGATTGCGGCCGCAGGTTCGTTTCAAAAGGAACCTCCTCGGCCTGGTGCTCGGGCCTCAACAGCGCATCATTGCGGTCGTCAGTCACATGCATCCGTCGGGTTCAGAAATCATTCCCGTACCAGCCGCCGCAGAGCACTGCGCAGCAGCGCCTCAACGCCGGGAGGATCGGCATTGTCGCCAAGGGCCGCATTGACGGCCTTTTCGGCGATATGTCTAGCATAGCCCAGATTCACCAGCGCCGAAACAGCATCTTCCTGAAGGGCTGCGGCCGGATTGACGACGGAAGCCGTCAGCATGATCTTCTCCACTTTGTCTCGCAACTCCAGAACCAGGCGCTCGGCCGTCTTCTTGCCGATCCCCGGTATCGACGTGAGCCGGGCGATATCGCGGTTCTGAATACTGGCAATCACTTCCCTGCACTGCAGACCTGAAAGAAGCGTCAGGGCCAGCCGCGGCCCGACTCCCGAAACCGAAATCAGGTGCTCAAACAACTCCTTCTCCTGAGCCGTCAGAAAGCCGTACAGCTGCAAAGCGTCTTCGCGCACGTGCGTGTGAATGCGCAATTGGACCGGCGAGTCAGGTCCCCCCAATTCCTGAAAAGTCGACAGCGGAATCTGCACCTGGTAACCGACCCCGTGCACGTCGATCAACACCCGATCGGGCTTCTTTTCGATCAGTCGTCCGGTCAGTTGAGCAATCATGCAGACCTATCAAGAGCAGCAGGTACGCCCCAAATCCCCAATCTCCCAATCCGCAATTCATTCCGCAATCCCCAATCCCCAATCCAAAATTCAATCCCCATTCCCCAATCCCCAATCCCCAATCCCCAATTTCTGACTCTATTTGATCTGCGAATATCCGCTGGCTCGCAAAATCCAAAAGTCGATGTTACGCACGATTTGGCCTCCCGCCTTGATCGAATCGGCCAAAACCGTCCTCCACTCGGGATCGGCGCCGAACTTGGCCCAGGCCGCTTCCCGGTCGGCCAGCGTCTTAAACGGCGTCAAGTAGGTCAGACTCGGCATGTCGACCCCGACGACGGTGTCGCCATACAGAATCGGGACGATGCCGCTGCGGTGGAAAATCTTCTTTTCCGGACCGCCGAAGCGTTCATGCAGCGCGGCCAGCTGCCGGCGCGTAGGAGAGTGATACCTGCGCAGCTCGAAGTAGCGCGGATCTCCGTCGCTGACCGCCTTCCAGGGCGGTGAGTAAGGAGTCGCTTTGAGCAGAAAGCTGTCCAACGTCAGATACGGTTGTTCGGGCGCGTTTTCCCAGGCAGCCCAGGCTGTTTTCCATTCGGAATCGGCGACGGCCTTGAGCCAGAGTTGCTCGGCGGCAGCCAGACTGTTATAGTGGAGCAACATCACCTTGGTCGGCGTGTCCGGCCCCATCACGACGTTGAAAACGCCGACCGGTCCGCAACCCAGCCGCTGCAGAATGGGAATGGCCTTGGCGGCCCATTGATCAAATCGCCCGCCCTGGTCGCCCTGGACCATCTTAAAGAAGCGGAATTCGTAGTAGCCGCCATCGGATTGCGTTTCTTGCGCCATCGCAGTCGTCATCCCAGCCATCAGAATAAAACCCAAAAACAAAACCGCACGATTTTTCATAGCGTACCTCCGAGCAGGATGATACCTAATTGAGCGCTGCGAGGGTAGGACAGGCTTCCAGCCTCTCACCCCGGACGCCTGCCCCTCCCCGACCCCTGAACCCTGTTTTGTGATATGACTGACCCAGGTCGCCAGTCGCCAGTCGCCAGATCAACCGGCAACACGGCGGGATGCGCCGCGCTAGACACGGAGCACCAACAGAGCCGCGGCCGGAAGGCCGCGGGCCGGTAAATAGGAAGCGTGATCTAAAATCTTACTGAATTAACAAGATTTCACCGATTAGCAATCCAAAGGAGCCGCCTATGAAAATCACTCGTCGTGAACTCGGAAAGATGACTCTGGCTGCTGCAGCTTTCCCCTGGCTCGAAACTGATCTAAAAATGCCCAAGCCGAATTCCAAATTCGCCGGAGTGCAGATCGGCGCGCAGAGTTACAGCTTCCGGGACCGTCCGCTCGACGAGGCCATCGCCGGAATGCTCGCCGTCGGAATCAGCAGTTGCGAGTTGTGGCAGGGGCACATCGAACCGAAGATCAGTAACCGCGAAGAGCTTCGAAAGTGGCGGTTGACGGCCCCCCTCGACATGTTCAAGCAGGTCCGCAAAAAATTCAAGCAGTCCGGAATTCAACTGTACGCCTACAACCTGAGTTTCCGCCGGGATTTCACCGATGAGGAGATCGACCGCGGGTTCCAGATGGCCAAGGCGCTCGGAGTAAAAGCCATCACAGCCTCCTCGCATGTCAGCATCGCCAAGAAGATCGACCAATACGCCCGCCGTTACAAGATTCCCGTCGGCATGCACAATCACTCCCGAATCGCAGCCGACGAGTACGCCCGGCCCGAGGACTTTGCCGAAGCCATGAACGGCGCCTCCCGCTATATCGCCATCAATCTCGACATCGGCCACTTCACGGCGGCCAATTACGATCCGATCGCCTACATCGAGCAGCATCACGACCGCATCGTCACGCTCCATATCAAGGACCGCAAGAAAAACCAGGGCGACAACATGCCGTTTGGCGAGGGCGAAACCAAGATCGTTGAAGTCTTGCAGCTTCTGCGCGACCGGAAATTCAAGATCCCGGCAAACATCGAATTCGAATATCGTGGAGAAGCGATTCCAGAAATGAAAAAGTGCGTAGAGTACTGTCGCAAGGCGCTCGCATCGTAACAGGGGTCAGTGGTCAGTGGTCAGTGGCCAGCATCCGATAGGCAATTGCAGCTGACCACTGACCACTGGCCACTGGCCACTGACCAAAATGACCGAACAGGAAATCAAAGAGCAGATCTGTGAAATCGGCCGCTGGGTTCACGCCAAGGGCTTTGTCGCCGCCTTTGATGGAAACCTCAGCGTCCGCTTCGGCGAAAACCTGCTGATCACTCCGACGGCCATCTCCAAAGGCCGCATGACACCCGACGACATCATCAAAACGGACCTGGACGGCAAACTGGTCGAGGGCCGGCGCAAGCCTTCGTCGGAAATCCAGATGCACCTACAGATCTACCGCCAGCGCGCCGACGTGCATGCCGTCTGTCATGTCCACCCGCCTTTCGCCACGGCCTTTGCCGTCGCCGGCATTGCAATGAACCAGCCGCTGCTGTCCGAAGTCATCCTGACGTTCGGCTGTATCCCGCTGGCCGAATACGCCACGCCGACCACGCGCGAGCTGCCCGACTCCCTGGTCGATTTGATCCCGCAATACGACGCGATCCTGCTGGCCAATCACGGGGCCGTGACGTTCGGAGAAAGTCTGATTTCAGCGTATTACAAAATGGAAGTGGTCGATCACTCGGCCAAGATCTACGCCTTCGCCAAACTGCTCGGCCGGCAAGTTCCGCTCGGCAAAGAGCAAGTGGACAAACTGTTTGAGGTGCGCGAAAAGTATGGTATAAAAGGCCCGGATTTAAGGGCTTCCGGCTGTCCCGTGGTCGGCCCCGCGGACAGCTCCAGCATCACCTTGACTCGTGAAGAACTCATTGCTCTTCTCGATGCGGCCGTTCAAAAGGTCCTGCACACCGCGTAGCCGCAACTGGCCCGAGGAGGAATTGGAAAATGGCTGACTCGATGGAAGCACTAGGCATGATCGAAACCCGGGGACTGGTTGCGATGATCGAAGCCGCCGACGCGATGGTCAAGGCGGCCCAGGTCACTTTGGTCGGCTATGAAAAGATCGGTTCGGGCCTGGTCACCGCCATCGTCCGGGGCGATGTGGCCGCCGTCAAAGCCGCCACCGATGCGGGCGCCAGCGCGGCGCGGCGCGTGGGCGAATTGGTGTCGGTGCATGTCATTCCGAGACCGCACTCCAACCTCGAAGAGCGGCTTCCCATCGTTGTCAGAAACAAAGCCTGATCCGCAGACCTGACTTCCCATGATACTGGCCAAAGTGCGCGGAACGGTAGTCGCCACGCGCAAGGATCAGAAACTCGAGGGCCGCAAGCTTCTGGTGGTAAGCCCCCTTGACGCTGAAAGCGGCAAGCAGAGCGGCTATGTGATTGCCGTCGACACGGTAGGAGCCGGCGTCGGCGAGACCGTCATCTGTGTCAGCGGCAGTTCCGCGCGCATGGCCACCGGCATGAAAGACCACCCCATCGACACAGCCATCATCGGAATTGTCGACACCGTCAAACTGGAGGAGTAGTGTCAGTGCCTCGGCACAGGCATAGGGCCGCGACCTGTCAGCGCCACGAACGTCAGTGCCACGAACGGAGAGAGTGGTGACATTGACAAACCTGACAAAAACCCGATGGTCACCGCTCTCTTCGTTCGCGGCACTGACATTCGCGACACTGAACAATCGCGACACTGAACGTTCGCGGCACTGGCAATCGCGGCACTGACACTTCTACGCGGTTTTCGATTACAATAGGCCCATGCGCCTTTGCCGGGTGATCGGGACGGTGGTTGCGACCGTCAAGAATGCGTCACTCGAAGGAAAGAAGATTCTGGTCTGCAAGCCGGTCGACCTGGACGGCAACCTCTACGGCAAGTCCTTCCTGGCGCTGGACGCCATCGGCGTTGGCGTCGGCGAGGACGCATTTTTCGTCAAGAGCAAGGAAGCGGCCTTCGCGTTTCCCGAGAAAGACCTTCCAACCGACGCGACCATTGTAGGCATTCTCGACCGGGTCAATTTCAGAGTGCCGGCGCTGCAGCCATGATCCTGGGACGCGTCATCGATCCCGTCATCGCCACCCAGAAACATGCGAGCTTTGATGGGACCAAGCTGTTGCTCGTGCAACCTTTGAACCTTTCCTTGCAACCGGAAGGTGACCCGCTTTTGGCCATCGACGCCGTCGATGCCGGCGTCGGGGACACCGTACTGGTCGTCCAGGATGGCTGGGCGGCCTGCCATCTGCTCGGACAAAAAGAGTCTCCGGTCGACGCCGGCATCATCGGCATCGTCGATTCCGTTGACCTGGACCCGCCGGCAACCAACATGTCACCGCCAGCCGAGACAGAGCTGCGACAATCACAGGGCCGCGAGCGTGACGCCGCGGGCGATCAGGAGCAAGCAGTCCAAGACCGCCATCATCAGAAAAAACCATGAAGAAAACTGTCATCGTAACCTTCAAGGACGGGGTGCTCGATCCCCAGGGCAAGACCATCCAGCAGGCGCTCCTAAAGCAGGGCCATGCGGCGATCCGGCGCGTGCGCCAAGGCAAGTACTTCGAGATCGAGTTTGAAGACGGCGTCTCCGCCGGCGAGATTCGCCAGGCCCTCGAGAAAATTTCCCACGACGTGTTGAGCAACCCCGTCATCGAGAATTTCCGGATCGAGGAGGAGCGATGAAGTTCGGCGTCGTCGTTTTTCCCGGTTCTAACTGCGACCACGACGCCTATCACGTCGTCAAGAGGGTTGCCCATCAGCCGGTCGAATTTCTCTGGCACAAAGACGCGGACCTAAAAGGAAGCGACGTGGTGATCCTTCCCGGCGGGTTCTCGTATGGAGACTACCTTCGCTGCGGCGCCATTGCCCGCTTTTCCCCGATCATGGAAAGCATCCGGCGCCACGCGGATGGCGGCGGACTGGTTTTGGGCATCTGCAACGGTTTCCAGATTCTCACCGAAGCCGGGCTGCTGCCGGGCGTGCTGCTGCGGAACCGCGGGCTCAAGTTCATCTGCGATTTTGTTCATCTGAAGGTCGAAAACGCCGCGACACCGTTTTCACAGATGTACAGCGAGGGAGAAGTTCTGCGGATTCCGATCGCGCACAACGAGGGCAACTATTACGCCGACGCCGAGATGCTGGCGACGCTTGAAAAGAAGCGCCAGATTGTTTTTCGCTACTGCAGCCCGCAGGGCCAACTCGACGATCGCCATAATCCCAACGGCGCCGCGCACGGCATCGCCGGTATCGTCAACGAAGCCGGCAATGTACTAGGGATGATGCCGCACCCCGAGCGCGCTTCCGAAAAAGATCTTGGAAGTGACGACGGCCTGCGGTTGTTTCAGTCTCTAAAAGCAGGCTTCAGGCTTCAGGCTTCAGGGGTCGGGGGTCAGGGCGTAAAGCAGGGGTCAGGATTCAGGGGTCAGGGGCCAGGGCGCAAAGCAGGGGTCAGGATTCAGGGGTCAGGGGTCAGGGGTCAGGACGTAAAGCAGGGGTCAGGCTTCAGGGGTCAGGGGTCAGGGCGTAAAGCAGGGGTCAGGCTTCAGGGGGCAGGACGTGATCGTTCAAGTGGCAAGTGATCAGTGGCAGGAATACAGGAAGTGGGCACAGGGCTCCAGCCCTGTGCACTTTTGCCAGGTTGCGATGAAAATGGGCGCTGATTTGAGAGTGTGCTGTGGGACCCCTGAATCCTGACCCCTGAATCCTGACCCCTGCCTATGATCACTCCCGAACTCATCTCCCAGCACGGCCTGACCGACGCGGAGTACCAGCGGATCGAAACGATCCTGGGCCGGCGGCCCAACCTGACCGAGCTTGGCATCTTTTCGGTGATGTGGTCGGAGCATTGCAGTTACAAGAGCTCACGAATTCACCTGAAGAAACTGCCCACCAGCGGGGCCTGCGTCATTCAAGGCCCCGGTGAGAATGCCGGAGTCGTCGATATCGGCGACGGCCTGGCGGCGATTTTCAAAATCGAGTCCCACAATCATCCGTCTTTCATCGAGCCCTACCAGGGCGCCGCCACCGGCGTAGGCGGAATCATCCGCGATATCTTCACCATGGGCGCGCGACCCGTCGCCTTGCTCAATTCGCTTCGTTTCGGGCCGCTCGACAGTCATCGCAACCAACTGATCGTGGAAGGAGTCGTCGCCGGTATCGCCGGCTATGGCAACTGCATCGGCATCCCCACCGTGGGCGGCGAAATTTACTTTTCGCCGAGCTATGCGAGCAACCCCCTGGTCAACGTCTTCTGCCTCGGCATCTGCCCGGCCGATCGGATCTTCTATGGCCGCGCCGCGGGCGGCGGCAATCCCGTCATTTACGTGGGCGCCAAAACGGGACGGGACGGAATTCACGGCGCTACCATGGCGTCAGCCGAGTTCGACGACGAGTCCTCTCGAAAGCGGCCCACGGTTCAAGTCGGCGATCCTTTCCTGGAGAAGCTGCTGCTGGAAGCCTGTCTGGAGGCGATGAAGACCGGCGCCATCGTCGGCATCCAGGACATGGGCGCCGCCGGGTTGACCTGCTCAACGTGCGAGATGGGCAGCCGCGGCGGAACTGGAATTGAAATCGAGCTGGAGCTGGTTCCCCAGCGCGAAGAGAAGATGACACCCTACGAGATCCTGCTTTCCGAATCGCAGGAGCGCATGCTGCTGGTAGCCGAGAAAGATCGCGCCGGTGAAGTCCTCGAGATCTTTCATAAGTGGGACCTCGACGCCGTCGTCATTGGCCAGGTGACCGGTGACGGACTGCTGCGCGTGCGCAATGGCGGCCAAGTGGTCGCGGAAATTCCCAATCGACCGCTGGCCGAAGAGGCTCCGCTGTACGACCGCCCCGCCAAACACCCGGCCTACCTGGCCAAGGACACGCGCCTCAGCCTGGAAGAGATTCCGCAACCGCGCGACTGCACTGCTTGTCTTCTGGATTTGATCGAGAGCCCGACACTGGCCAGCAAGCGCTGGATCTACCGTCAATACGACCACATGGTCCGCACCAACACGATCGTCCTGCCCGGCAGCGACGCGGCTGTTTTACGCCTGAAGGAATCGCCGCGCGCGCTGGCCATCTCGGTTGACGGCAACAGCCGCTATTGTTATCTCGATCCGCGTCAGGGCGCGCGCATCGCGGTAGCCGAGAGTTGCCGCAATCTGGTTTGCTCGGGGGCTCGTCCGCTGGCTGCGACCAATTGCCTGAACTTCGCCAGTCCCGAGAACCCTGAGGTCATGTGGCAGTTCATCGAGGTCATTGAAGGAATCCGTGAAGCCTGCGAAGTCTTCGGCACGCCGATTACGGGCGGCAATGTGAGCTTCTACAATGAAACCAACGGAGTCGGCATTTATCCGACTCCGGTCATCGGCATGCTCGGCGTGCTGGAACACGCTGGCCTGGTGCTGACAAGCGGATTCCCCGCCGAAGATCTGACCGTGATTCTACTGGGCGAGACGCGCGCGGAACTGGGCGCAAGCGAGTACTTATCGGTTATTCACGCGATGGAACGCGGTACACCACCGATTCTGGATTTCGACCGCGAAAAACGCCTGCACCGTTTCCTCGCCGAAGCCAACGCGCGGCGCTGGTTGCGTACGGCCCACGACTGCTCGGAGGGCGGCCTGGCCCTTTGCCTGGTCGAGTGCTGTCTGACCGGCTCGCAGCCGGTCGGCGCCGCGCTCGATCTGGACGGTGAGTTGCGCGACGATGTGCTGTTGTTTTCGGAATCCCAATCGCGGGCCGTCGTCTCGGTGACGCCGGCCGACGCGCAGGCGGTATGCGCCCACGCGAAAGCTTCCGGCTTGCCGGCCGCTGTCATCGGCACAACGGGCGGAAAGGATTTGCGTTTGAAGGTGCGCGGACGGACAATCGTGGAGTCGAGCCTTGAAGAGCTTGGGCGACGCTGGGCCGGATCGATTGAAAGGAAGGTCGTGGGTCAGGAGGTTAGGAGCTAGCCCGAGCTAGCCCGGTTTATTCACAAAAAAGCAAAAAGCTTAGTCACGAATTTCACGAATTATCCCGAATGACACGAAAACATATCGGTTTCGACAACAAGTGCTCAAAGCGATGGCCGAGACAGCTTGCTGAAACTGCAAGCCGGCCAAAGGTGCTCAAAGCCGTTCTTAGATTCGTGGTCATTCGTGAAATTCGTGAAATTCGTGACTAGGTTTTTCAGTGTGTGAATAATCCGGACTAGGGGATGGGGGCTAGGGGTTAGGAAACTGCGGATTGCGGATTGAGTCGGATTGAGGTCAACCGCCTCGTAATTCGCAACTCGTAATTTGTAATTTTCCAACCCCTAACCCCTAGCCCCTAACCCCTAGTCCCCTACTCGGCGATTTTTGAAGGGCTTCTGATCACAATGTCAGATCATTTTCACGACGAATGCGGCGTTTTCGGCATCTTCGATCATCCCGAAGCGGCGCGCCTGACCTACCTTGGGCTGTACGCTCTGCAGCACCGCGGCCAGGAATCGGCCGGAATCGTCAGTTCCGATTACAACCACTTGAGCGTCGAACGCGGCATGGGATATGTTGCCGACGTTTTCACCGAGCAGCGCATGTCGCGCCTGCCCGGGCACGCCGCCATCGGCCATGTTCGCTACTCGACGTCGGGGTCGAGCAACCTGCACAACGCCCAACCCATCTCCATCGAAAGCTGGCGCGGCCCGCTGGCAATCGGCCACAACGGAAACCTGCTCAATGCCGGGAGCCTGCGCTACCAGCTCGAACGCGACGGCGCGATTTTCCAAACCAACAGCGATACGGAAGTCATCCTGCACCTGATCGCCCGCTCGCGCCAGGACGCGCTTGAAGACGCCATCCGGGAAGCGCTCACGCTCGTGACAGGCGCCTTTTCGCTGGTGCTGATTTCTCCGACACAGATTTTTGCGATTCGCGATCCCAATGGATTTCGCCCACTGTGCATCGGCAAACTCGGAGACTCCACAGTGTTTGCATCGGAGACCTGCGCGCTCGATTTGATCGAGGCTGAATACATTCGCGATATTCAGCCGGGCGAGATCGTCAAGGCCGAGTTGGGCCAGCCGCTTGCCTGCCGCATGCTGCCGGAGCGTTCGGTGCGGCCGTCGCAGTGCATTTTCGAACTGGTCTATTTCGCGCGCCCGGATTCTCAGGTATTCGGCCGCGGCGTCAATGATGCCCGCTATAAAATGGGCTACAAGCTGGCCCGCGAGCACCCCGTTGACGCCGACATCGTCGTTCCTGTTCCAGACTCCGGCGTGCCGGCATCGATCGGGTTTGCCGACGGCTCGGGCATTCCGCTGCAGTTCGGGCTGATCCGCAACCACTACATCGGGCGGACTTTTATCGAACCGAAGCAGTCGATCCGGCACTTCGGCGTCCGCATCAAGCTCAACCCGGTGCGGGACCTGCTCAAGGGCAAACGCGTGGTTCTCATCGACGATTCCATCGTGCGCGGCACCACCAGTCGCAAGATCGTCAACATGGTGCGGTCCTCCGGCGCACGCGAAGTGCATGTGCGCATCAGTTCCCCGCCCACGGTCGGGCCGTGCTACTTCGGCATCGACACCCCGACCAAAGAGGAGCTGATCGCCTCGAGTCACTCGGTCGAAGAAATCCGCAGTTTCATAGAAGCCGACTCGCTCGGGTACCTGAGCATGGCCGGACTGAAGGCGGCCGTGGGTGATCGCGACGATTTCTGCAGCGGTTGCTTCACCGGTAACTATCCGATCCAGATTGAAACCGACAAGACCCAGAAGAAGCTGTTTGTATAATCCTTGATGAAATACTCCGACGCCGGCGTCGATATCGACGCAGCCGATCAGGCCAAGCAACGCATCAAGCAACTGGCCCGGTCCACGTTCACGACAGGAGTCCTTTCAGAGATCGGCTCGTTCGGAGGCCTCTTTCGGCCTGCTCTGGACGGACTGCGCGAGCCGGTGCTGGTCGCCAGCGCCGATGGCGTCGGCACCAAACTCAAGGTCGCCTTCCTCTCGGGACGCCATGACAGTTGCGGCGCCGATCTTGTCTCTCACTGCGTCAACGACATCCTCGTGCAGGGCGCCGTCCCGCTCTTTTTTCTGGATTACATCGCTCTCGGCAAAGTCGATCCCGCCATAGTCGAAGCAGTCGTGACGGGAGTGGCCCGTGGATGTCAGGCTGCCGGTTGTGCGTTGTTGGGTGGCGAGACGGCCGAGATGTCCGACTTTTACGCACCCGGCGAATACGACCTGGCCGGATTCATCGTCGGAATGGTTGATCGCACGCGGCTCATCGACGGCTCTGCCATAAGGCCCGGAGATCAGATCCTCGGTCTTCCGTCGGCCGGCCTTCACACCAACGGATACTCCCTGGCGCGGAAAATCTTTTTCGAGAAGCTCGGCTACCGAGCCGAAAGTCACGTGCCGGAGCTCCACTCGACGGTGGCGGATCTGCTGCTGGCGCCGCACCTTTGCTATCTTCCGGCTCTTCGTCCTCTTTTGGCCACCGATTCGATCCACGGCCTGGCGCACATCACCGGAGGCGGCCTGACCGACAACATCCCGCGAGTTTTGCCGGCCCATTGCGGCGCCCAGATCGCAAGGAACTCCTGGCCGTGCCCGCCAATTTTTGGATTCCTGCAACGCCAAGGCTCAGTTCCCGAGGCCGACATGTACCGGACATTTAATATGGGTGTCGGCATGGTCCTTATCATTGACAGGGAGCGCAAAGACGAGGTGGTGACGACGTTGGCTTCGGCGGGGCAACAGTCTTATCTGATAGGTTCCATCACTGACGGTTCGCCCCGCGTCGAGTACTTGTAAAGCAGGGGTCAGGGGTCAGGGATCAGGGCCGTAACGTGGACGTGGACGTGCTCGTGGACGCGCTCGTGCACGTGCTCGGGGATGGGCACGTGGATGGGCTCTGAAAAAAAGAGCCCCTACCCTTCCGCGCACAGCATTGCGATCGGCAGCAAATTTCAAGTCATGAAAAAGCTCGGGATTCTCCTTTCAGGCCGCGGCTCCAATTTTCTGGCGCTCAGCGAATCGGTGCGTTCGGGCAGACTCGATGCCGAGATCGCTCTGGTCGCAAGTAATGTCGAGAAGGCGCCCGGCTTGGCGCGCGCGCGCGAACTCGGCTATCCGACCTTTGTTTTTTCCTCGAAAGGTGTACCACGCGAAGAATGTGACCGCCGCATCGCAGCCGAGTTGCACAAACAGCAGGTGGATCTGGTCTGTCTGGCCGGCTATATGCGCCTGCTCAGTCCCTGGTTCATACGCGAATTTCCAAACCGGATCCTCAATATTCATCCCTCCCTTTTGCCCGCCTTCCCCGGTCTGGATGCGCAACGGCAGGCGCTCGATCACGGCGTTCGATTCAGTGGCTGCACCGTGCACATGGTCGACGAGAACTTGGACGCCGGCCCGATCGTCCAGCAAGCCGTCGTACCGGTTCTGGACGGCGACACCGAAGAGACTCTGTCGGCGCGGATTCTTCAGGAAGAACACCGCATCTACACCGAAGCCGTCGCGATTATCCTCAGCGGCCGCTATCGCTTCGACGGCCGCCGGATTGTGCGGCTGTGATCAGGTAGGACCCTCGATAATTAGGTCAGTTACCGTCATATCGTTGAAGCCGCAATTAACGGTCCGTTTCAACTGGCGGCTGGCCACTGCCACGAAGCGCGCACCTCTTTCCCGATCCAGCTAGCCCGGATTATTCACGAAATTCGATGCAGGACAGGCGCGAAGCGCCGCTAGCCAATAGCCCCACGCGTAAGCGGGGGGTTGCCGGCGTGGGAAGAGAGTGAGGACCACAGGGCCAGCACCTCCACAACGTA
>JBPCNK010000103.1:0-15026 GCA_051001345.1 Acidobacteriota bacterium
GCATACGGCTTACGGCATACGGTTGCAGCCATTGCCGCGCTGTATCTCTGCGGTGAAAGTTTCTGAATTACTGATTGACCTTATGGACCTTTTTTCGAAAGTCGAAGAAGAGGCGGCTGGGCGGCTGGCTCCGCTGGCTGATCGAATGCGGCCGCGCCGGCTGGACGACCTGGCCGGCCAGCGCCATCTGGTGGGCCCCGACGCAATTTTGCGCCGGATGATCGAACGCGACCAGCTGCACTCGTTGATCTTCTGGGGACCGCCCGGGTCCGGCAAGACCTCGCTGGCGCGCATCATTGCCAACGAAACGCGCGGCAACTTTGTAGCCATCAGCGCCGTACTGTCGGGCGTCAAGGAAATCAAGGAACTGGTCGGCGAAGCCCAGATGAAGCTGCGCATGGGCGGCCAACGAACGGTCCTGTTTGTCGATGAGATCCACCGTTTCAATAAGGGCCAGCAGGACGCGTTCCTTCCGCACGTAGAAAGCGGCACGATCATACTGATCGGCGCGACCACTGAGAATCCGTCCTTTGAGGTCAACTCGGCGCTGCTGTCGCGCTCGAAGGTTTACGCCCTGGAACCGCTGGCGCCCGAAGACATCAAAGCCATCCTGATTCAGGCTCTCGGCGACGTCGAGCGCGGCTTGGGCCGCCACCGAATAGAGGTCGACGATGAGACGCTCGAGCACGTGCGCGAGGCTTTGCAACGCAAGGTCCTGCTCTACGACAAGTCGGGCGAAGAGCACTTCAACATCATTTCAGCGCTGCACAAGTCGCTGCGCAACAGCGACGCCGATGCGGCGCTCTATTGGCTGGCGCGTATGCTAGAAGCCGGCGAGGATCCGCTGTACGTAGCACGCCGGATGGTCCGCTTCGCTTCCGAGGACGTAGGGCTGGCCGATCCGGCGGCGCTGTTGCAGGCTGTGGCGGCCTACCAGGCGGTACACTTTCTGGGAATGCCGGAGGGCAACCTGGCGCTAGCCCAATGCGCGGTGTATTTGGCCGCAGCACCCAAATCCAACGCGGTCTACCGGGCGTACGGAGCCATCTGCGAGGACCTGGAGAACACGCCGGCCGAACCTGTCCCCCTGCACCTGCGCAACGCCGTAACGCCTCTCATGAAGGGCTTCGGTTACGGAAAGGGTTACCAGTACGCGCACGATCTCGAAGACAAGACGGCTGCGATGACCTGTTTGCCGGCGTT
Organism: Acidobacteriota bacterium; assembly: GCA_051001345.1. Taxonomy (GTDB): domain Bacteria; phylum Acidobacteriota; class UBA6911; order JACQSX01; family JBPCNK01; genus JBPCNK01. Next base: position 1,204 of record JBPCNK010000103.1, read on the forward strand.
GCTGGCGGGCCGCCGCTACTATCGACCCGGCCAAACCGGCCGGGAAGCGGATGTGGCCAAGCGGTTGGAGGAATTCGAGAAAGGTAGACGAAAGCTTTGCAAAGACTGAAGAGAGATGCGTTTTCTGAATGGTATTCACCGCAGAGGCGCAGCGCGGCACAGCCGCAACCGTAAGCCGTATGCCGTATGCCGCAGGCCGGCTACGGAGCACCAACAGAGCCGCGACCGTGAGGGGAGCGGGCCGGCAGTTTGAAGGCGTAATCGAGAATCGTCGCGAAATGCGAAGGTTTCACTCATCGGTACTGCAGAGGACGCAGAGGGGGCGCAGAGGAAGTGGCACAAGGCTCCCTGCCTTGTGTACCTTTCAGTAACCATCACAATCTCGTAATAATACACAGGAGCAGGGAGCCCTGTGCCAATTCTGCTCTGCGCAGCCTTCGGCCGCGGCTCTGTTGGCGCTCCGTCGCCGGCCTGCGGCATACGGCATACGGCATACGGTTGCGGCTTTGCTGCGCTGTGTCTCTGCGGTGAAGCGATCTAGCCAGGAGGCTGTCGGAATAAAAGTACCGCAGCCGCGATTCCGACGTTGAGCGAATCGACTCCGGGGGCTATCGGAATCGAAATCGTAGCGGCGGCCCGCTCAAGGAGTTCCTGGGGAATCCCACCAGCCTCGCTGCCAAGCAGCAAGGCGCTTTTCTGGTAGTCGACAGTCTGAAAGTCTGTTCCTCCGGACCCCACCGCGGCGATCAAGCGGTACTGGATTCGCGCGGCCAGCTTGAGTAGTTGTTCGGGACTGTACGCTTCGAGTACGGGAAACCGAAATAGCGAACCCATCGTTGCGCGAATGACCTTCAGGTTGTACATCGAAACCGTGCCTTCGAGCGTCACAATGCCGGGCGCTCCGGAAGCATCGCAACTGCGGACAATCGTGCCGAGGTTGCCCGGATCCTGGACTCCGCACAACACAAGAAGAGGCTGCTTGGAATTCAGCCGGAGATCCCCCTTTGTCCACTGCCGCTTGCGACACAGGATCAGGATCCCCTGAGGAGCCTGTAAATCGGAGATCGATTCGAACAATTGTGCCGGAACTTCCGCAGGTTGGATGCCTTGCAGGCTGATCCGTTCGATCAGCGCTTGGCCTTCTTTTGTCGACAAGAGCGCCGGGCTGACCAGCGCATCCTGGATGGGAACCCCCTGATCGAGAGCTTCGCGGACCATGTGAACGCCTTCGACGGGGAATAGATCTTCCGACTTTTTGGAGCAGTGCTGAATGACTCGCCGGAAGGTTTTGATGCGGGGATGATTCTTGGAGATCATGACGCGACCCGTCCCGCGGCGATCCAGGCTTCGACCTCGGCCGACAGTTGGCCCTCGCGGATGACTCGAGGTGGAACAATCGATAAATCCAGTACGGTCGAGGGTTGCCCGGCCGGTAGAGTTCCTGCGTCCAATAGCAGGTCGATTTTCGGGCCCCACTCATTCCAGATGTCGGCGGATGAGGCCAGTGGAGACGCGCCAGAAACATTGACACTTGTGGAAATAATCGGGAATCCGCATTCGGCTACAAACTTCCGGGTCGATTGGGCAGCCGGCAGACGGAACGCTACGCTTCCCTTCGACGACGTTACTCCTGCCGGCAAACCCGGCGCCGCGCGGAGTGCAATGGTCAGAGGTCCGGGCCACCAGCGTTTGACGGCATCGTAAAACGTGCGGGGAACCTCGATGCCGAGCCGTTCTGCCCAGCACTTGTCGTCAATCAGCAACAGCATCGGCTGAGTGCCATCACGTTCTTTCAACTCGAAAAGCCGCGCCAGGGCTGCCTTGTGGAAAGGATTGCAGCCGAGGCCATACAGCGTGTCGGTGGGATAGACCACGATTCCACCGGCCCGGACACAGGCGGCAGCCTGAGACACTTGCGTGGAATCAGGATTATCCACGTCAAAAGAGATCCTCAAGGCTGCCCGCTCTCGGCGCCGTCCTGCTGGATCGAGGCGCCTTGCAGAAAAATGTAGTCTCCAGAAGGAATTAGCCTAATACCTTTCAGGCGTTTGTTGAATACCACCACGTTGTCCGGATAAAGCAGGCTGACGTAGGGAAGATCAGCGGCGACCAGATCCTGAAGGCGGTTGAAGATCTGGGCGCGTTCCTCCTGGTCGGTTGTCAGGTTGGCCTGGTCGACCAGCCGGTCCACTTCCGCATTGGAATAATAGCCGCGGTTGGCGCCGGCCGGAGGAGCCATCTTCGAATGAAAGACGAAAGAAAAAATGTCGGTGAAGAGATTGGCCCCGATCCAACGCAAAGAATAGAGCTGGAAGTTTCCGCGCCGGATGTCGGCTAATACTGTCGCAATCTCGTAGGTCCGGATGTCGAGGCCGACACCGACTTTGTGGAGCTGTTCCTGGATGATCTGAGCCAGCTCGACTGACTGGTTGACGTTGGAGGACTTGTAAACAAGTCGAAAACGCGTGCGCGGCCCCTCCTGGTCCGGATCGGGAAATCCAGCTTCGTCGAGCAGACGCCGGGCGCGAGCGGGGTCGTAGGCGTACTGAACCGAGGGCTTGTGATAGGCCCAGTGGAACGGAGGGAAAATACTATCGGCCGGCCGGGCCAGCCCGCGAAACAGGTGGCGGATGACGTTATCGCGGTCGAGTGAATGCGCGATGGCCCGGCGAACTTCGGGGCGCGCCAGCGTGGTGTCGCGGAAATTAAAGGCCAGGTACTGGTAGCGTGTGCCCGGTCCGTTTTCGACCTGCAGGTGCGGCTGCTCCTTCAGCGAAAAAACCATGTCGGGCGAAAGAGAGTTGAGTACGATGTCGATGCTGCCGTTGCGCAACTCCAGCGCACGAGTGGTTTCGTCTGGAATAACCCGAAAAACCAGTGAGGGAATGGTGGGGGCGCCCCCGAAATACTGATCAAACGCCTGTAGTTCGACCTCGTCGTCCTGCGCAAAACGGACAAAACGGAACGGACCGGTGCCGATCGGGTTGCGCGAAAAGTCATCGGGGGAGCCGTCCGGCACAATGCCAATGGCTGGACGGACCAGATTGACCATGAATTCAAGATAGGGTTCTGTTAGACGAAAGATGACAGTCCGGTCATCGGGAGTGTCGATGGCGGCGATCTTCGAGAAGCTACCGGCCTTAGGTGTAGCCAAACGTCGGAGACTCTCCAGCGTGTACCGAACATCGGCCGATGTCAGCAGCTTGCCGTTATGGAAGCGCACGTTCGGGCGCAGATGAAAAATGAACGTCCGGGGGTCAGGAGTTTCCCAGCGCTCGGCCAGGTCGGGAGCGTACTGAAAGTTCTCATCGCGCCGGACCAGGCTGTTGAACATCATTTCATAGATGTGCTGGGTGACTTCCGAGACTCCGATGCGAGGATCGAGCGTGGTGGGATTGCTTTCGACGGCAAACAGGATCTGATCGGGGCGTCGTTGGCGCCTCTGGCAGCCTGCGGTGGCCAGACACACTATCAAAGCAATGAAGATGGCGACTACACTACAAGATTTGCCGGACAGGCGGGTTCCGGATCGATCAGGCATTGCCCGGGATGAACTCCCGCACGGGGAGTTTTTTGCCCGACGTGCGTCCGACAGCCTTGCCCTTGCGGACGGCGATCATCTCGGCGACGATGGCAACGGCGATTTCTTCGGGAGTCTCCGCTCCGATGTCAAAACCTGCCGGGGCGTGAATGCCGGCCCAGCGCTCCGCAGGAATCTCGAGGCTCTCGAAAAAGTCACAGATCAGGCGCGTCTTGCGAGAGCTGCCCACCATCGAGACCATCCGGGCAGGCGTCTGGATGGCCTGGTGGAGTACCGTCTGATCGTGGGCGTGTCCGCGCGTCACAACCAGGATGTAGGAGTTACTGTCGATCGGCAGGCTCGGCATGCAGGCGTCAAATTCCAGGACCAGGACGCGATCGACATGGGCGTAGCGTTCGGTGTTGGCAAAGCGGGCGCGATCATCGACGACGGTGACACGAAAGCCGCAATCCTTGGCCAGCCGCGAGACCCAATAACCGATGTGGCCGGCGCCGAAAATATACAGGTGCGGGTCGGGCAGAATCGGTTCGACGTAGACTTCCAAAGTGCCTCCGCAAACCAGGCCGTCTTCGGCGGCGTCCTCCTGGGTCAGATCGAAGGCGAGGGTAACGGCTTTTTCATCCTGCAGAACCTGCTGAGCGGCCTGCCAGACCTCCGCTTCCGTGCAGCCGCCGCCGATGGTTCCTAGGACGCTGCCGTCCTGGCGAATGAGCATTTTGGCGTGATCCTTGCGGGGCGTGGATCCGCGCTGGCGGACAATAGTTGCCAGAGCCGCCCGCTGCCCCAGGCTGCGCAGTCTGACGATCTCTTCGTACAGGTCCATGGGAGGGATTATACGGCATTCCTACCAGAGATTCCTTTCATCGAATTGGATTCCGCATTCTCGGAGGAACTCCAGATAGTCTTCTTGAAAGGTTTTCTTCCGGTGGTGTTCTTCTTGAAGAGCGGTGTATTTTTGACCGGGCGCGCAGAAAGGCAACTCTACTCCTTAGACCAGATTTCTGCGGAAGGTTCGTGTGCTGATGGCGATGCAGAGGAGATTGAAGAGGCACAACGCCAGCAGGATCGTGCTCATGGGTAAACCGTGCCAACCCGACAAAATCAACGCCCGGATTCCGTCAATAGCATACGTCATCGGATTCAGACGTGCCATAAAGCGCAGCCATCCCGGCATCAAATCGAGCGGCACAAGCGCGCTTGAAAGAAAAACCAGCGGCAAATTTAGGAACCCAACCAGGGCAAAAAACTCCCCGTGGTGGTGCAATACAAAAGCCAAAGACAGCGAGATAAGCGTAATGCCCAAGGCCAGCAAAGCCGTCACCAGGTAGATTTCCAGAACGCCGGGCCAGTCGTGCGCCATCTCGACTCCCATCGCCATGGCAAGCAGAAGAATAATCGTGACCTGGACCCAGTTGACGGCATTGACGAAGATGAAGCGGCTTGTCAGGATCGAGGTCCGGGATATCGGAGCAGTTAACAATTTGTTGAGGAATCCGAAGTCGCGATCCATCAAAAGCGGGATCCCAGCCATCAGGCTGTTGCCAACAACCGTCATGGTGATGACGCTGGCCGTCATGAAACTGAGGTAGTCGGCCGTTCCGAAGGCGGGATTCTGAATGACACGCCGGAATGTATTGCCAAACAGCACCAGCCAGAGGATCGGCTGAACAATGCTGAACAGAATACTGTACGGTTGCCGCGACAAGTGCAAAAACCAGCGTCGCGTCAACGCGGCGGTTTCCTGTGCGTATCGATTCATCTGCGCCTCTGGTCAACCGGCGAGGGGGCGGCGCTGCTGTCATCCATCCGGTGGCCCGTGTTCTTGAGAAACACGTCGTCCAGAGTCGGGCGGCTGAACTGAAAGCTTCGCACTGTCACGCTCCGCTCAGATGCGGCTCGAAGCAGCGCCGGGATGACCGTGTCGTCGTAGCGGACAAACACATTCCAGGACTCCGCGCTGGGAATGACCCGCGAAACAAATGGCAGCGCAGCAAAGGTGTCCTGCAATCCATCGGCTTCATTTTCCAGGAACAGCCGTACGACTTCACCGCCAACTTCCTGCTTGAGGCGGTCAACCGGTCCGCATGCGCGCAACCGGCCACCGTCGATAATGGCGACACGATCGCACAACTGCTCGGCCTCATCCATGTAGTTTGTGCACAGAAAAATCGTGACCCCCCGACTGCGCAAGCCGCGCAGATGTTCCCAGACCAGTCGGCGCGCCGGAACATCCAGCCCGAGCGACGGTTCGTCCAGAAAAAGCACTTCGGGCGAGTGGATCAGCCCGCCGGCGATATCGAGCTTCTTTTTCATGCCGCCCGAATAGTTTTTTACAATGCGGTGGCGCGCCTCTTCGAGACCGACCAGTTTGAGTAGTTCGTCGACGCGCGGAGCGATCAGGGCCTTCTTCAGATGATACAGGTTGCCCAGCATCTGTAGGTTTTCCTGGCCGGTCAAAAATACATCCGACATCTGTTCCTGCGAAACGTAGCCCAGGCGGTCGCGCACTTGGAAGGGCTCGGCAACGACATCAAATCCGCAGACAGAAGCCTGCCCGGCGGTGGGGCGCAGCAGTGTACAGAGCATCTTGACTGTGGTCGTCTTGCCGGCGCCATTGGGTCCCAGAATTCCAAAGACCTCACCCCGGTTTATGGACAAATCGATGCCGTCAACGGCCGTCAAGTCCCCATATTTTTTTGTAAGTCCCTGGGCCACGACGATTGGATCCAAACTGCGTCCTTCCGTGCGCTCTGTCAGAGCGCAAGCAAAATGCGTACTATATCAGGGATCAGTGGTAAGGATCAGGGGTCAGCCACGCGGCATGTTGTCAGTCGCTATACTTCTCCTGGAGCGCCGCCAGTCGTTGCAGGGCACGCGCGCGGACGGGCGACAACCGAGGACGTGGCTCCGCTTTGACGGCGGCCAGTTGGTCCAGCCGCGCGTGCAAACGAGCGCTCCATGCGAGATCCGCGCCGACCGTCCGGCAAAGTTCTTCCCAGATGGGAAAAGACGACGTCTGATTGTGCGAGTACACCAGGCAATGCACGCCGGCTGTCAGCGCCTCGCGCGCAATCTCAAGCGGGGTTCCCCAGGCATGGACAGCACCCATCTCCAAGTCGTCGGTGAAGACAAGTCCGCCATAGCGCAGCTTGTGGAACAACAGATAGCGCAGGACCAGCGGGCTGACGCTGGCCGGCCGGTCCTCGTCGACGCCCGTGTACACCGCATGAGACACCATAATGGAATCCAGACGGTGCTGCAGACGTTGGAATGGAGCAATATCTTCGTACCAGAGCTGGGCAAGCGTTTTGTCAATCACCGGAAGCTGGAAGTGTGAATCGACTCGGGCGCCGCCCAAACCGGGGAAATGTTTTCCGCTCACACGCAGGCCCCAGCACTGCAAGCCATTGAGGAATGCGTTGGCGTTGCCGGCGACTGCATCGACGGTGCTGCCCATGCAACGTCCGCGCAACGCGTTGTCTGAATCATTCTGTTCGACATCGAGAACCGGCACAAAATCGATATCGATGTCCGCCGAAGCCAAGAGTTCGCCGAGGCAGTCACCGAACTGCTCGAGGGCCGGTGGACCGCCGTTTTTGGCCAGGACGCTGGCGCCCGGTGTATTGCCCGTCAGCTTGCGGAGGCGATCGACGCGGCCGCCTTCCTGATCGATGCCGATCCAAAGCTGCGGATCATGTGCATGCAGGTCGGCGCAAAGCTGGTCGAGTTGCTCCCAGCTCTCGACGTTGCGCGCAAACAGGATGACGCCGCCTGGCCGCATTTGCCGCAGCCAGGCTCTCGTTTCGTCGTCCAGGGTCGTTCCGGGAATTCCGACGAAAAACAACTGGCCGAGGGATTGAAAATCCATACAGGCTCCAGGCTTCAGGCTTCAGGCTCCAGAACATTGCCGAGTAATTGTGGCTTAGCCATTGATCGATACCGTTGTCCCACTATCCGTCAATTCGCAATTTCCTAAAGCCGAAGCCTGTGTGCTTTGTTGTGAAAGTCCATGCTACCAATCGCCACAAACGCTGAATTGTGACCATCGTCCTTCGGGCAATTTGAAAATGGCCCACAACATGCAGCGCGGAAACACGGATTAAACGGATTAGGCGCATTGCACTTGAGTTGCAATTAGTAACCCCCAACGCATTGCAATTAATCCGTGTTAATCCGTGTCAATCCGATTAATCCGCGCTAAGGCGCAAGTACGATATCGCCTGCAAAAATCATTGGAACGACGTTCGTCATGAATAATTCCAGCTACGATCGCGGCACTGACACGCGCGGCTCTGAGGCGGCATCGCCTGACAGGATGGCGCGCACCACGTAGGTCGGTTTGTTCTGCGACTCGTGGTAGGTTCGAATAATTAGTTCGGCCATGAGACCAAAAAGAATGAACTGCACACCGACGGTGACGAAAAAGATTGCCAGAAGCAGCAGAGGATTGCGGTACGCTTTGATGTCGTAGGCCAGTTTGTCGTAAAGCGTCCAGACGGCCAGCAACGAACCGACAACGAAGGAAAAAAAGCCGGCGCCGCCGAATAGGTACATTGGTTTGGTCGAGAAGACCGCCAGAAACTTGATCGTGATCAAGTCCAGCAGGACTTTGACAGAGCGGCCAATCCCATACTTCGAGTGGCCCAGGCGGCGCGGGTGATGCCGCACGGGGATCTCGGCGACCCGCGCGCCGGCAAGACTGGCAAGGATCGGAATGAAACGGTGCATCTCGCCGTAAAGCCGGACGTGTTGAAGGTTGCTCTTGCGGTAACCCTTCAACGTGCACCCGTAATCGTGCAGCGAGACGCCGCTGATGACGGAAATCAGCCAGTTGGCTAGTTGCGAGGGCAGGCGACGGCTCCAGTAAGGGTCCTGGCGTTTGACGCGCCAGCAACTGACCACATCATAGCCCTCAGCCAGCTTCGCCAGAATGGCCGGAATGTCGTCGGGATCATTTTGTAGATCGGCGTCCAGCGGAACGATGATTTCACCGCGGGCGTGATCGAAGCCAGCCGACAGGGCCGCTGTTTGTCCGAAATTGCGTGCCAGCGAAATTACACGCACCGACGGGTCCCGCCGCGCAATGTCGGCCAGCAAATGATGGCTCCCGTCGGTGCTTCCGTCGTCGACGTAGAGAATTTCGTTGGAACGGTTTAAACGCGCAAGCGCCGACGACAGCCGCTCGTGCAGCAGCGGAAGGCTTTCCTGCTCGTTAAAGACGGGAATGATGATGGAAAGGTCCATTTCAATCAGTCGCGACTATTCTTGGGTGACAAGCACAACCCTTTTAATCATTTTTTCTCCGGAGCGCAATGACTTCAAGATGCTGCGAAGCGATGTTGAAAATTTGGGCGCGCGAGCGACGACGCGTCCCCGCAGGTGGCCCCTGCTCTCCAGTTCGGCGTAGTCCTCTTCGGTCATCAACAGGTAGAGCGGCGCCGCAGAATTCCAAAGAGTGACCAGACGAGGGCGATCGTAGATCTCAAAAACGGGGCGGCGCAGATAGAAAACCATCGACGGCGCGGTGAATCGATAGTAGCCGAAGCGAGCAGGTTCACCAGTTTTAACAGCCGCATCAAGCGTCGCTGCGCGGCACAGCGGCGCGACCGGCTTGTAAGTTTCCAGCGCAGGCAGCGTGAACAAGTTAGCCGACACATAGAACAGGCCGAGTAACAGGGCCAACGGCAGGGCGCCGCTTGCATCCCGCCGGCCATAGAGCCCCGGCAGTACCATCAGCGCGCCTGTCGCCAGAATGATTCCCGCCAGCCGAGGCAGCCAATCGTCCCAAAGCGTCGCAGCTAAAATGGCAAAGGCGGTTCCGGCAAGCGCCAGCACCAGCGTCGTTGCAAGCGCCAGCACGCGCCGCAGCAAGGAACGGCCGGCCAGCGCCGCCCAGCCGTCGGCCAGAAGCAGCGCTGCGGCCGGGTAAAGCGCCAGGATGTAATACTCCTGCTTGTTGCGCGCCACCGTAAAGAAAACAAACACCACAACCAGCCACACCAGACAGAGCCGAACTTCTGAGCGTGCCAGCCAAAGGCGTCTTCGCTCGCGCGCCGAAACGCTCCACACCAGCAGCGCGACAAAGAACAGCGACCACGGAAAAAAGTCGGCCCCAAATACGCCGAAGTAATAGGTCCAACCGCGCTCCGGGCCAAACGTCATGGAAGCGTAGCGGCCCAGATTGTCCTCAAAGAAAAAGCGCCGGATCGCCCCGCCGCCGTGGCGCCGGTAAATCATCACGTACCAAGGCGCGGCAATGGCCGCAAACAGGGCCAGACCGGTGGCCCAACGAAGCCGAATCACGCCGCGGGCCCGGCCAACCCAGGCGCGCACCGACTGGCCGGCCGAATGCGACTCCCACAGGACAAACAGCGCAAACGTCGCCCCAACGAGCACGACGGCCACGGGGCCTTTGGAAAGAAATCCGAGCGCCAGCCAGACAAAGAAAAGCCATCGGCAGGACGATTCGGGATGCCGGCGGCAGCGTGCCAGCGCGTAGAACGAGGCAACTACAAACAAAACGAGTAGGATATCGACGAGATGCCGGCGCGCCAAAAACACCAAGCGAAACGTGGTGGCCGTCATCAGTGCGGCAATCCACCCGGTAGGAGAGTTGAACAATTCGACGCCGAGCAGCCAGATCAGCAGCACGGTGACTGAGGCAGCCAGCGCCATCGGCAGACGTTCGGAGCCTTCGCTGATTCCAAAGGCGCCATAGAACGGCAGGACAACCCAATAGGCCAGCGGAGGTTTTTGGAATCGCACCTCATAATTGAACCGCGGCGTGACCCAGTCTCCCGACTCGAGCATCTCGCGCGGGGTCTCGGCATAGAACGCCTCGTTGGCGTCCCACAACGTCGACGTTCCCAGGTGGATCCAGTAGGGAAGCAACACCAGCGCGAACAGAACGGGGAAAAAGTAGGTTGGATGGAAACGCTCAGAAGAGAGTTTTCTGGATCTCATCGGTGACCTCTTCGGTTGATCGCGTGTGCGATTTTCCCGCGAGATCGATCTCCTTGCGTTCGAGCCGCGACAGGATGTCGCGCGCGCGTTCCAGCAATGCCACCGGCAGACCCGCCAACCTTGCCACTTCGATTCCGTAGCTCTTGTCGGCCACGCCCTCCATGACTTTGTGAAAGAAAAGGATGCCGTCAGGGCCTTCGCGCACGAGCACACAGAAATTCTTGACCCCATCATAGATCTTCTCGAGCTTGGTCAACTCGTGGTAATGCGTGGCAAAAATCGTGCGGGCCTTGCGTTCCGGAGTGTTGTGGAGGTACTCGGCCACTGACCAGGCGATTGACAATCCATCGAAGGTCGCCGTGCCGCGTCCGACTTCATCGAGCAGGACCAGACTCCGGTGTGTGGCCGTGTTGAGGATGTTTGCCGTCTCGATCATTTCAACCATAAAGGTGGATCGCCCCCGCGCGATATTGTCGCTGGCGCCTACGCGCGTGAACACCTGGTCGACCAGGCCGATGTGCGCTTCCTCGGCCGGAACGAACGAGCCCATCTGCGCCATGACGACCATCAGGGCGTTTTGGCGCAGGTAGGTGGATTTGCCCCCCATGTTGGGCCCGGTCAGAATAATCATTTGATGGGTGGTGGTGTTGGAGCACAGATCGTTGGGAACAAAATTGGCAGGATCGCCATGCTCCAGCACCGGGTGTCGGCCAGCCTTGATTTCCAGCTGATCGCTGTTGTCCAGAGTGGGGCGCGCGTAGCGATAGCGCGTGGCTGCGTCGGCCAGCGCCAGCAGTACGTCGAGCTCGGCCAAGACGCGCGCGACGGTTTGGATCCTGGCGCCCTGGTCGGCCAGGCGCTGGCGTGTTTCGATAAACAAGTGGCGTTCCAGTTCACCGATCCGCTCGCCCGCCGTCAGCACTTTTTCTTCATATTCTTTCAGCTCGGGCGTTATGAAACGCTCGGCATTGACCAAAGTCTGCTTGCGCGTAAAATCGGCCGGGACATGGGAAAGATTGGCGCGTGTAATTTCGATGAAATATCCGAACACCTGATTGTATTTGACCTTGAGGCTGGCAATGCCGGTACGTGTCCGTTCGCGGGCTTCCAGCGCCGCAATGTAGGACTTGCCGTCGCGCTCAACAGCGCGCAGGTCGTCCAGTTCGGCCGAATATCCGCTGCGAATGACTCCGCCATCAGCCAGCGCCACCGGCGGGTTTTCGGCAATGGCACGCACCAGGAGCTCGGCGCAGTCCTCCATCGGATCGAGCTGACTGCCTAGTTGCGTGATGCGCGAAGCCGTAAAGGGCTCTAGAGAAGCCCGCACGGCGGGAAGCGCCAAAAAGGTTTCGCGCAGGCTGGCCAGATCGCGCGGACCGGCCGTGTTCAGAGTCACTTTGCTTAACAGCCGTTCCAGATCATGAATCGTTCGGAGCGGACGGGCCAGCCGTTCGCGCAGCACGGCCGAGCGCGCCAGCTCGCCCACCGCATCGAGCCGCGCCTGAATCTGCGCCAGATCGGTGAGCGGCCGCAGGATCCAGTACCGCAGCAACCGCGCACCCATTGCCGTCGCCGTGTTGTCCAACAAACCGAGCAGAGTCTGCCGGCGGGATCCGTCGGTTGCCTCGACCAGTTCCAGGTTGGCTACTGTCGCCTCGTCGATCTTGAGGAATTCGTCCAGCCGGTAAACACGCAGCGAAAGAATGTGCCGCGGATCGGTCTGTTGTGTCTCGCGCACGTAAGACAAAAGCCCGGCCGCTGCCGAAATCCCAAGCGGAACAGGGGCAAGGCCCAGGCCGTCAAGAGCAGCCACATGAAAGTGTTCCTCGAGCAGGCGGCGGGCATCGTCGATCGAATAGATCCAGTCGGACTGAACCGTTCGAACAACCCCACCGAGAGTGTGCTGCAGAGAAACAGCATCCAGCCGGTTGCGCTGTCCTTCGGCGACGAGTATTTCGCGCGGGCCGTAATGCGAAAGTTCTTCCGCCAGCGCTTCGCCGGTCGCGTCGGTAATCTGCGTGACCCAGAACTGCCCGGTTGAAATGTCTAGCGCAGCCAGTGCCACAGCGGTCTGCGAGAAAAAAACCGACACAAGATAGTTGTTCTCGCCCGGTTCCAGCGTCAACGAATCGGTAGCTGTACCGGGAGTCAGCACGCGAACAACCTGGCGCTGGACGATTCCGACGGCGTCGGCCGGGTTTTCGGTCTGTTCGCAGATGGCGACCTTATAGCCCTTGCGCAGAAGTTTGGCGAGATAGCCTTCGGCGGCATGGTAGGGAACGCCGCACATGGGTATGGGAACACCGGCGCGATCGCGGTTGCGCGACGTCAGAGTGATTTCGAGCTCACGGGAGGCGACGACGGCGTCGTCGAAAAACATTTCGTAGAAATCTCCCAACCGGAAGAACAGCAGCGCACCGGAATACTTTTTTTTGATCTGGTGATACTGCCGCATCATGGGGCTGAGCTGGTCCATCGTTTCGCTTTACACCGGTTGCAGCGCGGGGCTATATTTCTCTTGTTCGGCCAATGTTTGCGCGACTATACCGTTGGCCCTAGAGGTTGTCAATGCTGCCAGATCGGCAGGGAACTCCAAGTTGATCCTTCTCGCTTTGGACACCAGCGGCCCCGATGGCAGCGTCGCGCTTGCACGCGACGGTGTTGTTTGTGAAGGGGTCGAAATCCACTCCAGTTTGGACTTTGCAAAGTCCGTTCTTCCGGTCATTGACGGATTGCTCACACGTCACGGTCTGCTGCTGGCCGAAATGGATGGCTTTGCTGCTGTGACCGGTCCGGGCTCGTTTACGGGACTGCGTGTCGGCTTGGCCACGATCCAGGCGCTGGCGCGTTGCGCCAGAAAGCAGGCTGCGGGGTTCACTGCCATAGAGGTTCTTGCGGCAGCTTACCGCGAGCACGCTGATCACCTTGCGGTCTGGATTGACGTAGGTCGCGGCGAAGTCTATGCGGCCGATTGTAACGGTCTGGACTTATTTGCAATTTCGGCGCCTCGTCTCGACAGGCCCGAACGGCTTCTCTCCGGTCTCGAAGCGGGCACGCTGATTGTCGGAAGTGGCGCGCGCCGCAATGCCGAGCTGATCGAACGCCAGGGTTCGCTGCGCGTGGATACTTCCGTTCGCAATCTTGCGGCCGTGGTCTGCGACTTGGCGCGAGCTCACCCCGAACGGTTTGCCGATCCCGACCGGCTCGATGCTGTGTATGTTCGCGCGGCGACCGAAAAGCCGAAATCCGTGTGAATGAATTTGACTTCTCCGCAGAGACCCAGCGCGGCATAACCGCAACCGTATGCCGTATGCCGTAT
>JBPCNK010000104.1:0-11749 GCA_051001345.1 Acidobacteriota bacterium
TTCTGCTGGCCTATACCAACGCCAAGCTGATTGACGACTCTTCGCAGAGCAACGGCAATTACGGACGCGAAGGAGTGCGTCAGAATTCCTATGACCGCCGCGCGGATCGTTCCATCTCCCCCAACGATGTGTCGCAGCGTTTGGTCATCAGCTATGTCTACGAACTGCCCTTCGGACGAGGCAGAAGCTTGGGCAACGATTGGAATCGGGTGACCGACACCTTGCTGGGCGGCTGGCAGGTCAATGGCATCGCCACCTTGCAGACCGGATTGCCGTTGACGATCAACGCGCCCAATACCTGCAACTGCTTCAATAACGGACTGCGGCCGAATATCAACGGCAGCGCCAAACTGGACGGGGATGTCCATGACCGGCTCGAACAGTACTTCAACACCTCGGTCTTCTCGCAACCGGCGCTCTACACTTTCGGCAATGCCCCCCGGGCCCTAGCCGACGTGCGTTCACCCGGTACCCACAACTGGGACTTCTCCGTGTTCAAAAACTTCCGCGTCAGTGAAGGCTTCAGTGTGCAGTTCCGGGCGGAAGCCTTCAATCTGCTCAATCGAGTTCAGTTCGGCTTTCCAGACCAGAGCTTCGGCAACCTCGGGCGCGGCTTTGGCAGAATTACTTCGCAGGCCAACAGTCCACGGCAGATGCAGTTTGCGTTGAAGGTTCTGTTCTGACCTCGTCGGCACAGAAGCTTGAGAAGAAGAGGAAAAACGAAAGCGACAAATACAGGCGAAGACCTTGTGCGTTTTCGCCTCCCCGGCTGATGACACAGGAGACTGGCATGAAGAAGAAGCGCTATCTGATTGCAACCGCCGCCTCGTGCCTTCTGGCGTTTTCTGCCGCAACAGTTCACGCGCAAACGCCGCAGGTACGCTACAACCTGATCTCCATCGTCACCGACGACCAGGCGAATTGGTCTATGGGTGTCTACGGCAACCGTGACTCGCGCACGCCGAATATGGATCGTTTGGCGCGTGAGGGCGCGTTGTTCACCAATGCCTTCACCGTCACGCCAGTTTGCAGCCCCAGCCGCGCCAGCTTTCTGACCGGGCGTTACGGCACGCAGCTCGGCATCACCGATTGGATCACACCGCAGGAGGCGCGCGACGGATTGGGTTTGCCAATCGGGGCGACGACGTGGCCGGAGGTATTACAGCGGCACGGCTACGTCACCGGACTGATCGGCAAATGGCATCTCGGCGAATTGCCTCAATTTCATCCGACGCGGCGCGGCTACCATCACTTTCTGGGTTTTCTGGATGGTGGCAATGAGCCGATGAATCCGACACTCGAAGTCAGTGGAAAGAAAGAGCGACTGACCGGCTCGCTGCCCGACATCCTCACCGACGACGCCATGAAGTTCGTCGAGGCAAACCGGCAAAAGCCGTTCGCGTTGTCGTTGCACTTTCGCGCGCCACACCTGCCTTACGGCCCTGTGCCAGAAGAAGATTCTGCGCCATTCAAGAACCTCGACCCGACGATCCAGAAGTTCAAGGGAAACGACGACCAGCAGGTCCAACGCCTGACGCGCGAATATTACGCCAGCGTCCACTCGGTGGATCGGAATGTGGGACGGTTGCTGGCGCATCTCGATAAGCTCGGCCTGGCCGAAAAGACCATCATCGTCTTCACGAGCGATCACGGCTACAACATCGGCCATCACGGGCTGCACACAAAAGGCAACGCGTGGTGGATGGCCGGCGGCGTCACGGGGCCAAGACGCCCGAATATGTTCGAGAATTCGATTCGCATCCCGCTCCTCGTGCGCTGGCCCGGCGTCGTCAAACCGGGCACAGTAATCCATGAAGTGGTCGGCAATCTGGATACATTCGCGACCGTGCTCGGCATGCTCGGGCTACCGCTGCCGCCAAACGCGAACCAGGAGGGCGCCGATTTCTCGCCGCTCTTGCGCGGACAAAAGATCGCTGGCTGGCGCGATACGTTCTTTGCCCAGTTCGATGTGCATCACACCGGGCTGGCTTTCATGCGCATGATCCGCACGGCGGACTGGAAGCTGGTGCGCCATCACTTCACGGACTTTCTGGATGAGCTGTATGACCTGAAGAACGATCCGGGCGAAACAAAAAACCTCTACAACGACCCGAAATACCGCGAAGTGCGTGAGCAGTTGCAGCAGCGGCTGACCACGTGGCAGCAGTCTATTAACGACCCGCTGCTGGGCAAGACAATGCCGCATCGCTGAAGGAGACGGGAATGATCCTTAGACTCACGCTGTTCCTGCTGTTTGCGGGTCTTGCGCTCCCTTTGCAATCCGAGCGCGTTGTCAGCGGCCAGGCCGGCGCGGCTGACACAGCTGTCTTTCCGCTTAAGGTCAGCACCAATGGCCGCTATCTGGTGGATCAAGGCAACACGCCTTTCTTCATCCACGGCGATTCCCCGTGGTCGCTGATCGCGCAACTGAGCCAGGAGGACGCCGGGCGGTATCTGGAGCGTGTGCAGAAACAGGGCTTCAACGCGATCATCGTCAATCTGGTCGAACACGCATTCAGCGACAACGCGCCGCGCAACCACGCGGGTGACGCGCCATTCACGACGCCGGGCGATTTCTCGACGCCGAACGAAGCCTATTTCGCCCACGCGGACCGGGTGCTTGGCAAGGCGAGGGAACAGGGGTTACTCGTTCTATTGTTTCCGACCTGGGCCGCTGGTCCGATGAGGGAAGGAGGCTGGAACCAGGAGATTCTCAGCAACGGCCCCGAAAAGTGTCGCGCATTTGGTCGCTACGTCGGCGATCGTTACAAAGACTTCCCGAACATCATCTGGGGGCACGGCGGCGACCAGAACCCCGCCCCCGATTCGCCGATGGCGCGGAACATGCTAGAGATGCTTCTGGGGGTTAGGGACGCAGCGGCGCAGCAGATGCATTTCTATCACGGGAACCGCGGGAAGACGTCGCTCGATCAGGAAAATTTCGCGCCCCACGTAGATCTCGACGCCGTCTATGTCGCTGACGAGGCGCGCGGCGCAGCCCGTGTGGGAGAAAGCCACACAACCTCGCTCAAGGCTTACAACCGCGAGAAGTTCAAACCGTTGTTCCTCTTCGAGGGCGTCTATGAAAGCGTGCTCAAAGAGAAGCCGAAATGGGGCGATCCCTACACGTCCGACCGCGCCCGGCTGCGGCGCCAGGTGTACTGGAACCTCCTCAGCGGCTCGACCGGGCACTTCTTCGGCAACTTCCCTGCCTGGCCGTTGCTGGCCAACGAATGGGACGGCCCCGCTGGTCTTGGCTCGCCCGGCTACCGGGACATGCAACGCCTCAGGACGTTCGTCACGTCGCACGCCTGGTGGAAGCTCATTCCCGATGACAAGCATGTCACGGTGACCAAGGGATACGGCACGTTCCAAGAGGCCGACTACGTGACCGCCGCGCGTGCCGACGACGGCAGCCTTGTGCTGGCATACCTGCCTTCAACGGGCACGCAGGCACGGACGTTGACCGTTGATCCGACCAGGCTCCGGGCTGCGGTGACGGCCCGGTGGTTCAACCCCAGCGATGGGCAATACACGACCATCTCCGGCGCACCGTTCCCTGCCACATCCAGCCGCGAGTTCACAACACCCGGCGACAACGGCACGGGCGCAAACGACTGGGTGCTCGTCCTGACGACGGCTGCTGTGTCTGCCCGGAAGCTCAATTACGATGAATCCAAAGTCCCGCCGTATACGCTGCCGGATCCGCTCGTCATGGCCGACGGCACCCCTGTCAAGACGGCGCAACATTGGCGCGAGCTGCGGCGGCCTTAGATTCTGCGGTTGTTCGAGACGCACGTCTACGGTGGCATGCCGGGACGACCTGTCCACGCGCGCTTCGAGGTGAAAGAGATTGATCGCAACGCGATCGCAGGCAGCGCCACGCGCAAGCAAGTCACCCTCCATTTGACAGATCGCAAAGACGGGCCGCGCCTTGACTTGCTGATCTACCTGCCCAACCATCGTGACACGAAACGGAGAGCGCCCGTCTTCCTGGGGCTGAACTTCTTCGGCAATCAATCGATTCACAAGGATCCGGGCATCACGCGTTCGCCGCAGTGGATGCGCGCTGACGCGGAAATGGGAGTTGTCAACCATCGCGCGACAGAACAGTCACGCGGCGTGCAGGCCTCCCGCTGGCCGGTGGAACGAATCCTCGCGCGCGGCTACGGGCTGGTGACGGCCTACTATGGCGATCTCGACCCGGACTTCGACGACGGCTATCGCAATGGCGTGCATCCGTTGTTCTACCGGCCTGGTCAGACGCGCCCCGATCCGGATCAGTGGGGCGCAATCGGCGCCTGGGCCTGGGGCCTGAGCCGGGCGATGGATTACCTGCAAACCGATGCCGGCGTGGACGGCAAGCGCGTCGTGGTGACGGGACATTCGCGTCTGGGCAAGGCGGCGCTCTGGGCCGGCGCGCAGGATGAACGGTTTGCGATGGTCATCGGCAATGAGTCCGGTTGCGGCGGCGCGGCGCTCTCGAAACGGCTCTTCGGCAACACGATTGCGGGAATCAATCATACGTTCCCGCACTGGTTCTGCGGAAATTTCAAGACATTCAACGACAGGGAAGCGGAGTTGCCCCTCGATCAGCATATGCTGCTGGCCCTGATCGCGCCGCGCCCTCTGTATGTGACGAGCGCCGAGGATGATCTGCTGGCTGACCCGCGCGGAGAGTTCCTGGGCGCTGTGCACGCCAGCCCGGTGTTTCGCCTGCTGGGCCGCGACGGTCTGGCCGTTGACAAGATGCCCCCGGTCAACCATCCCGTGATGAGTACCCTCGGTTATCACATTCGCCCTGGCAAGCACGAGATCACCGGCTACGATTGGGATCGCTTTCTCGACTTCGCAGATCGGCGCCTGGTTGAGAGAAGGGGCACGGCGCGATCCGTTGCTCAACCTGCGTTGGTCGCGACCGTCGCAATTCCGGTTGCGGCGAAGCATCAGAGAGCCAGTGCCGCAGCAACGCAATCGCTGCGATTGCCGCGCCTACCCGGCGTGAAACCACGCAACGTAATCTTCATCCTGGCCGACGATCACCGCTACGATGCGATGGGATTTCTGCAAGGGCAGGCGTTTCTCTCCACGCCGCGGTTGGATGCGATGGCGCGGAGCGGCGTGCATATGCGAAATGCATTTGTCACCACCGCGCTCTGTTCTCCTTCGCGCGCATCCATATTGACGGGCCTCTACGCGCATCAGCATCGCGTGGTGGACAACAACAATCCGATCTCACCAGGCCTGGTCTTCTTCCCACAGTATTTGCAGAAGGCCGGCTACGAGACCGCATTTGTCGGCAAGTGGCATATGGGCGGCGAGAGCGACGATCCGCAGCGCGGTTTCGATCATTGGGTGAGCTTCAAAGGACAGGGGACGTATCTGCCGGGCAACAATGGATTGAACGTCAACGGCAAACGTGTTCCGCAGAAAGGCTACATCACCGATGAACTGACCGATTATGCGATCGACTGGCTCGACGGGCGCAAAGGCGACAAGCCCTTTACGCTCTACCTCTCGCATAAAGCCGTTCATTCGGGCTTCACTCCCGCCGAACGTCACAAAGGCCGCTACGCCGACAGGCAGTTCGTCGAGCCGAAGACGATGAATCCCGCCAATCACAAGCGGGCGCCGATGTGGGTGCAGAACCAGCGCAACAGTTCCCACGGCGTTGATTTGCCTTACCACAGCGATCCGAATATCGCCGAGTACTACAAACGTTATGCTGAAACTTTGCTCGCCGTCGATGAAAGCATCGGCCGCGTGATGGATTGGCTGAAGCAGAAAGGGTTGTACGAATCTACGCTCGTCATCTACATGGGCGACAATGGCTACGCCTTCGGCGAACACGGATTGATTGACAAGCGCACTGCCTACGAAGAGTCCATGCGTGTGCCGATGCTGGTGCAATGCCCTGAGTTGTTCAAAGGCGGAGCCGGTGTAAACGGAGTCGTCGCCAACATTGACATCGCTCCGACGATACTGGAAGCCGCGGGATTGCAAGCGCCAAAGGATATGGCTGGGCGCAGCTTCATCGCGCTGGCCAAGGGAGAGAAGGTCAGTTGGCGGGACACCCTGCTTTACGAATACTATTGGGAGCGCAACTTCCCGCAGACGCCTACCCTTCACGCGTTGCGCGGCAATCAGTACAAATACATTCACTACCACGGCATCTGGGACGTTGACGAACTGTACGATCTCGGCGCCGATCCGCTCGAAACCAACAACCTGATCTTCAACCAAGAGCATCAGCCAATCGTCAAACAAATGAATCAACAGTTGTTCGACACGCTCAAGGCGACCAACGGGATGTACATCCCGCTCTATCGCGATCGGGGCGGCCAACAGAATTTGCGCCGTAAGGCCGGGTCGAAGGCCGCGACGTTCCTCCGGAGTTGATGCGCGAGAAAGACGGAAGGAATTGAATGAAGCGTATGCATGAATCAAAGAAAGGAAATTCACCACGGCTGGCAAATAGGAAGGCTAACTTTTCGATTCTCTCCGTTCTCGTTTTGGCTCTCTCCGGGCTGCTCACGTTGAACGCGTTGCCCAGCGCTGCCCAGGAGCATGGAGTGAAAAAGTTTGGCGTTTATGAGGCGCCGCTCCGTGGTGACGGGTCAGTAGCCAATCCGTTCGATACGATGGCAACAGTCACCTTCACGCCGCCCTCTGGCCAGGCGAAAGCGATAACCGTCCACGCCTTCTACGACGGCGACAACATCTGGCGGGCGCGCGTCTATGTCAGTGAGACGGGCGCGTGGCGCTGGTCTTCCGCCTGTGCGACGGACAAGGGACTGGGCGGCAAGACCGGCGCCTTCAAAGCTTTGGACTCGAAGCTGCGCGGGCGGCTGCTCCCGCACCCCAGGAATCCCCGCCACTGGATCACGGAAGATGGGCGGTGGTTTCTGAATCTCAACGACACCGCCTATTTCCTGCTTTGCAAGTACGACGGCTACGGCCAGCCGATTCCCTTCGAGGATTTCACCGCCTACGTTCGCGATGCTGTCGCGCACGGCATCACGTCGTTCCGCAGCTGGGCCTTCAACGGGCCGAAGCCGTTAACGGCCAGCGCGAATTCAGATCGGCATCGCTGGTACGACTTGTTCGCGGACGAAGCGTTGACGCGGTTCCGGGTGGACAACCTACAGCAGACGGATCGGCGGCTGCAATGGATGCTGGACAACTACCCGGACGTCTATGTGCAGTTCATCCTCTTTCCGCTCGGCACGCCGTGGCGCAGGGATTCGTCGTTTTGGGCGCAGATGAATGCAAGCCAGAAGGAGCGGGTCATGCGTTATCTGCTCGCCCGCTACGCCGCGTATCCGCAGCTCTTCTGGCTGATCGTCAATGACGCGCATTACGCCCCGGACAAACTTGGAGCAAACCAGGAGGACGTCGCGAAAGCGCTCCGGGAAGCGAAGTATCCGAACAACATCGCGCTGGCTCGCGAGGTGGGCGCTTACTTCCGGCAGCACGATCCGTGGCAGCACCCACTCTCGACGGGGCACGCGCGAACGGTTCCCTTTCAATTCGGTGACGAGGACTGGGCAACCTACATCCACCTGGAAGACCAGTATGACCTCGGCGCTCAGGCATTCGAGCCGTATTACAAGTTTGCCAGGCCGGTGTTTCTGGGCGAAGACCGTTACGAGCAGGATCGTCCCGACCGCGACCCGATTGACATGCGCTACTTTCAGCGGCGGCTGTTCTGGGCCTGGCTGCTGGCGGGCGGTTCGACCAATTACGGCGGGCGCTGGTGGCCCGTGCATCCTTACACGCAGGCCGGGAAACGCGCGACACCCAGCCCGTGGTACAAAGACATCGCTCACAAGGAACCGCTCACTGGTCTGGATTCGGTGCGTTTCATCCGCGACTACTTCAGCGCGCGCAAGATCGAGTTGTCGGACTTTGAGCCGGATCACCGTCTGGTCGGCGATCCGGACCAACGCGCCGTCGCACAGCAGTTGAAGTTGATGCGTCGCGGGACAGATGAGTATCTGATCTACCATCCCAACGCCGCCGGCGAGGGCCGGGAGACAAAGCCAGACACCGCGAGGAGAGCCCGCTTGCGTCTTGACCTGCGCGAAGCCCACGGACGCTTCACGGTCGAATGGTATCGCGCTGAAGACGGCCTTGCACGGAAAGACGCCGCGATTGAAGGCGGGGGGGAGATCGAGCTTATCTCACCTTTTACCGGCCACGATGTCGTCCTGCGCCTGCGTAAAAACGCTCGGCAATAAACGATAGTTATCGCCGACCAATGACTGGAGTAAATTACGATGAGCCTGAAACCAATGATTGAAGGCGCCCAGCCCCAATGGCTGCTAGCCGGCGATGCGCAGGGGCTGTCGCGGAAATCATGAGCTTTTCAATCCCGTGCCTGATATGAAGAAGTGGAAGATCGTTTTGGTTGTTGTGCTGGTTATCGGCGCTGACAATTATTCGATCGGCACGGGCCAGGCAGCTACCAGACGGAATTGGCCCAACCTTGTGTTGCCCGAGTCGGAGAAGTTCGTGCCCGCCGACGTGGACTTCGACCATCCCATCTATGAAACCTCCTTCGACGACCCGGCGGTATTGAAGGACTGGAAGCTCGAAGGCGGCAAGCGGATGAGCGTGGCGGGCGGGAACCTGGTGCTGGAGAGCGCCGGCAGAAATAATCACCTGGTCTGCTGGCTGAGGAAGGAGGCGCCGGTTGATTTCCTGCTGGAGTTCACCTTCCGCCCGCAGAATCGCCAGGAGGGACTGGCCATCGTCTTCTTTAGCGCGCGCGGGCTGAAGGGCGAGAGCGTCTTCGATGCGGCGCTTGCCCCGCGCGACGGGACGTTCGATCGGTATCACAGCGGTGACCTCAACAACTACCACATTTCCTACTGGGCCGCCGGGCGCGAGACGGCTCACATCCGCAAAAACAAGGGCTTCCATCTCGTCGCCAAGGGCAAGGACCTGGTCACTCCGGCTCCGGCCGATGCCTTTCAGACCATCCGCGTCTACAAACGCGGCGGCAAGATTCGGATCACAGTGGGTGACGTGGTGGCGGTGGCCTACGACGACGATGGGAAGACCTACGGACCCGTGCACACCCACGCGGGCTGGATCGGTTTGCGGCAGATGGGGCATGCTGTGCGCGGCGAGTATGGGCATTTGAAGCTTTTTCCGCTCACTGCGGCGTCGGCAAAGGACGAGAGCCGGTAACGCCGGCAGCAACGACTTGAATCAGGGAGGGCTTGATGAAACGGCGAGACTTTTTGAAAACCACGGCGGTCCTGTCCGGCGCGCAACTGGTGGGCGCGCACTTGACGGAGCAAAAAACGGGCGGGTCGCGGCCTGGCGGTAACACTGGCAAAACAGCAAACAACTGGGTGCAGCAACATCCCCGCCTCTACTTCGATCCGAAGCGGGTTGCACGTTTGCGCCAGCAAGTGAAGGACGATGACGGCGTCAAGCGGCGCTGGGCGAAGCTGTTGGAGCGCGCCGACGCGCTGGTGCAAGCGGAACTCGTGACCGAGGCAATGGCCCGGCAGCCTGCGCGCCAGGGAAACGCCGCCCGTGCCAATTACCCGCAAGCGAGCGGTCAGATCTCGGCGATGGGAATGACGCTCGGCCTCGCTTATCACGTCACGGGCCAAGAGCGATACGCGCAGAAGCTGCGGCAGGCGCTGCTGCATTACGCCGGTTATCAACAATGGTGCAGCCCCGCGTATAACACGCGGAAGCCGTCGTGGAACTCCGAACTGGCTACCGGGGCGTTCTGCTTTGGAGCGGCGGTGGGCTATGACGCGCTCCATGATTTCCTGTCAGTTGAGGACCGGAAACGGATTGCCCAGGCGATGGCGCGGCTGGGCATTCTGCCGACGCTGAATGATTGGGTCCTGCCTGAGCGACGGATTCACGCGCTCGACTCGATGGGGCACAACTGGTGGTCGGTGTGCGTCTCGCTGGCGGGCGTAGCGGCGCTGTCTTTACTGGGCGATGACGAGCGCGCGCCCGAATGGGTGGAGCGAGCGGCGCACGGGCTGGAGGAGTGGTTCGGCTATCGCGGCAACGTGCTGCAGAACAAGCCCGCGAACTTCGATGACGCGGGGGCTTTTTACGAAAGCGTGCATTACACCGATTATGCGGTCAGTGAGTATCTGCTGTTCCGCCTGGCTCTCTCCAACGCCATGCCGAAGTACCTGCAGCCGCGCATCCCGGCGCTGGAGCGGGTGGGAGACTTTTTCACGCACACGCTCTATCCGGCGACGGGGCCGTTTTTCACGGTCAACTTCGGAGACAGCTATTTGCAGGAGCAGCAGATGCGCAGCATGCGGCTGCTGCCCGCCGTCGGTCTGGACAGCGCCGCCGTGCGCTTTTATCTCAAGCAGACCGGCGGCAACTCTTCGGACGCCATGGCGCTGCTCGATCCTTCAGACATTGGCGTCACGTTTTCGCCCGCGCTGCCCACGTCGGTCATCTACCCGGACATCGGCTGGGCCATGCTGCGCAGTTCCTGGGAGGACAATGCGACGCTGCTGGCGGTGAAGTCCGGCTTTTTCTGGAATCACGCCCATGCGGACGCAGGGTCGTTCATCCTCTTCCACGCTGGCCAACCGCTCATCATTGATTCCGGCACGTGCAGCTACGGTCGCAAGGAATACGGGGGCTACTACATGCAGAGCCGCGCGCACAATGTCATCCTCTTCAACGGTCAGGGCCAGCCGGAGGAAGACCGGATGCGCGGCAGCAAATTCAGCGGGCAGGTGCATAGTCTGATGGACGGCCTCGGAGTGAAGTACGTTTACGCCGATGCGACCGGGCCGATGGCGCGTTACCTGAACAGAAATTACCGGCACTGGCTGTGGCTGGAAGGCGCGATTCTGATCTTCGATGACGTGCTCGCGCACGAGGCGGGGCGCTTCGATTGGCTGCTGCATTATGCGGGGAGCGCCCATCAACAGGGAAATGAAGTGACGCTGACCAACGGGCCGGCCAAAGCGGCCGTGCGCTTCCTGTTTCCAGAGCAACTCACCGTGCGCGAAGAGCAGGGACTGGCCGAGCGCAACCCCGATCAGAAGAGGATGTACTTGTCGTTTTCTCCGGCGGCGCCATCGCGCGAGCAGAAATTCATCACGGCCATCATGCCCCACACCGAGGGCCGGAGCGAAGCGTTGCCCAAACTGGAATTGTTACGCAGTGAGAATGCGCTGGGAGTGCGTATCCACGGATTGGGGCACGTGACGGAAGCCTGGCTCAACCTTCAAGCCGACGGCCGGCGCATGCACGAGAACAGCCACAACGTCATTGCCGGCTGGGAGACCGATGCCTATCTCGTGGTGTTGACGCGACCCGCGTCTGCGACTTCCGCGACGCCGCAGACCGTCACACGTTATCTCGTCACGGGCGCGAGTTACCTGCGCAACGGCGGCCAGGTGGTTGTGGACTCGCTGTCCAAAGTGGATGCACTGTTTCAAGCGGGTGAGGAACTCGACGTCCACCTGCATGGCCAGGACTCAATGGGCGTTGCGCTCTACGCGGCCGCGAAACCGGCGCGGCTGAAGGTGAACGGGAAACCGACACCGTTCGAGCACGCCCACGATGAACACCTCGCGCGCTTTCAGGTGAGGGAGAACAGGAAGGCGAACAAATGACGAGGGGTGAAAGAGATGGGCGGCTGGAATATCCAGCATAAATTATCAGGGAACAAAAATGAGCTGTCTGACCTTGACCCTCAAGCGCGAATGGCTGCTGGCGGGGTGGCGAGGGCGGCAGG
>JBPCNK010000105.1:0-8364 GCA_051001345.1 Acidobacteriota bacterium
GTCCTGGAGCTCGATGAGAACTTCCCGCTGGCCGTCGGTACGCTCGGTGCCGTCTGTGCGCAGCAAGGGCGGCTCGGGGAAGCGCTCACGTTGACCGAGAGGGTGCATGCACTGACGCCCTGGGCGAATCCGATGATCGGACAGCTCGCGGCGTTACTGGTTCGCACCGGAGCCACACGTCGCGGCGAAGCGTTGATCGAGAGGCTCAGGTCCGGCAAGGCATACGGAGCTCCGACCGGGCTGGCACTTTTTCACGCACTGTGTGGGGAATTCGATCGGGCTGCAGAATGGACTGAGCAAGCCATCGAAGAGCGGCATCCGCGACTCGTCGCGATCCTGGGGCCGCTCCTCCGACCCAGTCCCAGGTGGCCCGCTCTTGCGAGAATGATGAATCTGCCGCAATGAAGCGCGGCGCGTTCGATTGGGACGACAGGAAGGAATTGCGTTCCCTAGAAGCGCTCGGCTCGTCGCCAGACGATCACGCGAGTCCGACGCTCACCGTCGTCCGCACTCACGGCGTACCGAAACAGAAGCTGTTCGCCGGCGAACTCATATGGCCGGACGTAGTCCATCCCGACCTCCCCTGAACGCAGGCTTGCTCGAACGTGATGCGTAACGGTGCCCGCTGGGCCGCCCGCCAGAAGCTGGAGAGTCTTGTCGACGGAGTTCAAGAGCTCCGCGCGGAACTCAAAGTGTGAATTCAAGTGGCCAGTGAACAGTGGCAGGAATACAAGGAAGTTGTCAGTGAGCGGGTGCGGGACAGAAATCAGATCGATCCCCGGATTGCGCCTGAAGTCTGGGGCCTGAAGCCTGGAGCCTGAAGCCTGCTTCATCGCGCAGTTCGGCCCCACTTGGATTCTTCGGTCTCACTGGCCAACCACGCTTTCAGTTCGTCATGGAGCCGCCGGCCCAGCGGTTGAAACTCAAAGAACATGGAGCGGCGCTCGACCGCGTCGGTCTCCACGTTGAATAGTTCGGGCTTTGAGTCCTCGGCACCGGTGACCACCAGCTTCATGTCGCCGCGCATCGCTGCCAACTGATAATAACCCTCGGCGCGCCATTCCCAGAATAGCGTTCGTTGCGGAGAAACGGCCCGGCCGCGCCAGACATCGAGAAGGTTGGCGCCATCCACTTGCCAGGCTGGATCGGCCGCTGTTCCCGCCGCCGCCAGCAACGTGGGTAGTACGTCGATCATGTGGACGATCTGGTTTGAAACCTGGCCAGCCGGAACAAGTCCAGGCCACCGCACCACGGCGGGCACACGAATTCCGCCCTCCCACAAGGTCCGCTTCTGTCCGCGAAACGGGCGGTTGCTGTCGTGATAGGCTGAAGCGCCCTGATTGCCGGCCTCGAATGTTGCGCCGTGGTCGCTTGTGAAAACCACCAGGGTGTTCCTGGCCAGGCCGTTTTCTTCGATCGACCGAAGGATCCTCCCCACTTCGCTGTCCATGCGCGTGATCATCGCCGCATACGTTGCGTTGACGGGTCGACTGGTGTCTTTTTCCGGAAACTTTCCGCGAAAAGCCTCCAGGTCTGCTTGGGGCGCTTCGATGTTGAAGTGAGGAGTCGTGTAGGCAAGGTACAGAAAGAATGGCCCAGTGCGGTGGCGCGCGACAAAATCGATAGCGCGGTCGGCAAAAGCCGTGTCTACAAAGCCGCGGAACGGCCGCTTCTCCCGACCGGACCAGAGCTCCGTTGGAAATTTCTCCCAGGCGTGCGTGGCGTTGGTGAAACCAAAGAACTCATCGAAGCCCTGATCGAGCGGATGCACGTAGGAAGTCTGTCCGGGTCGAGTCCTGCCGTGGTGCCATTTGCCGAATAGCGCTGTCGCATAACCCCGAGACCGGAGCGCTTCAGCCACGGTCACCTCGGCGGCAGGCAGATCGGCGGAGTTGCCGCTGACACCGTTGTGAATCGTGTAACGGCCGGTCATCAATACCGCGCGGCTGGGGGCGCAGACCACAGCACCGGTGTACCAGCGACGGAATATGGTTCCCTGGCGGGCCAACCGGTCCAGGTTTGGCGTCTTCCACTCGGTTCGTCCATTGAAAGAAACGTCACTCCAACCGAGGTCATCGGCGTAGATGAAGAGGATGTTGGGTCGCGGCCCCTGCGCGGATGGCTGGGCTGCCGGCAGACTTTGGGACAGAGCCACCAGGAGCAGCAAGAAGGTCGTACAGGCTCGTGCTCCGGCCGGGGTCGCCAACTGCGTCGTTTTCTCAAGCCACGGCCTTGCCATCATCTGGCAATTATCCTAAATCACGCGATTTGACTTTGTATTGCAAAGTACTCGATACTCTGGGATCAGGAGGCACTTGCGAGTCGGTTACACTTCGCAGGGCATGGATGAGTGGTGGTACGACTTCGGATCGAATGTCAGCCAAGTCAAGGAGTTTGCCCTCACGATGCGGACCGACTTTGAACAGATCGACTTTCCGCAATGCATGGCTCCTACCTCGCGCGAGGCTTCCGGCAACGGTAGCCCTGGCGCAGTTCGTCTACCTGGTGCTTTTCTCCTACACGTTTTTCTTCGAGCAGTACACAGGATTGGCCGTGACGATTTTGTGCACCGTCACGTTGTTTATCGTCATGCAGGTCACCGGGCGGATGAACTGGGAAACGGTGTTCAAAGAGCAGGGATCAGGGGCCAGGGGTCAGGGGTCAGGGCCGGTCTCCTAAACGGAGCAGAACCAATCCTACTCTGCGCACGTGCCAAAGGAACAGGCATCAGCGGTGCCGCGCGCGTAAGCGAGCGGCCCCACAGCAGACACACTAAATTATCCTCGCCTGCGGTTTGTAGCAATATTTCCGCCACGAATTGAGCCGGCAGTCCGGACTATTCACAAAAAAAAGCTTAGTCACGAATTATACGAAAAAAGCTTTGCAGTTGAGCTGCTTGGCTCGGAACCGGGATCCCTTCTGAATCAGTGTTCGTGATAATTCGTTAAATTCGTGAAATTCGTGACTGATTTTTTATTTTGTGAATGATCCGGGCTTACGCTCGGGGCACCGCTCTCGGCGGCACGAACCTGGCGCTGCCCATTTATGGTCCCAGTGCAGCGGTGATTCGCTTGACCCGACGCGACCATACCCCAACCAGCACGATTCCGCAAAAGGTCAGGCCTGTGGCCAGGCCCGACCACAAGCCCACAACATTCCAGCCCATCACAAAGCAGAGGAAGTAGCCGGTCGGCAAGCCCACAACCCAGTGGCCGACCAGATTGCAGATCATCGGCGTGCGAGTATCACCGGCCCCGCGCAGAGCGCCCGTTGTCGTCGACTGCAGACCGTCAAACAATTGGAACAGGGCAGCAACAAACAGCAAAGGTACTCCGGCTCTGATAACCGACAGATCGGTGGTGAAGATCCGCAGCAACGACCGAGGCCAGATCAGAAATACCAGTGCGGCACAGGCCATAAATCCTGCGCCCAGCAGCATGGCGGTCCAGCCCGAACGGCTGGCGCCGGCTGCATCACGGCGGCCGATGGCCTGGCCGACTCGAACGGCCCCCGCCGAAGCAATCCCATAGGGCACCATGAACGCAAAACTGGCGATATTGAGAGCAATCTGATGGGCAGCCAGCGAAACGGGTTGCAACCGCCCGGCCAACGTCGTGGCCACTGCAAACACGCCTATCTCGAGCGTCACCTGGCCGGCTGCCGGAAGGCCCAGTCCGATCAGCCGTCGGATTCGCGAAATCTGCGGCTGTAGCGACACGCTCAGGAGGCCATCCTGCCGTCGCGCCGCATACCCAACCGTGTAGACGACCAACACGGCCATCAAATAAACGCGCGAGATGAACGTCGCCCATCCAGACCCTTCCGTTCCCATGCGCGGAAAGCCATAGTGTCCGTAGATCAGCAGCCAGTTGGCGCCGGCATTGATCAGATTGGCCGTGATCATTGCGAAAAGAATCGGCGCGACCCGGTTCATGGCCTGCAGATACCTTCTGAAAGCGGTCTGGACCAGGACCGGAAAAATGCTCCAGCTGATCGCGTGAAGATACGGCAATGCCTCAGGCACGATCTCGGAGTTGATGCCCCAACGCGGCAGGTAATAACCGCTGATCCACAGCAGTCCGAACAATGGCAGGCTTGCAGTCATCGCGATGTAGACGCCTTGGACCAGCCAGCGGTGGCATTCATCAATGCGCCCGGCGCCGAAAGCCTGCGAGACAACCGTGTCGAGACCGAACAGCAGACCCATTCCAAAAATCGTGGCGGTAAAAAAAAGAATGCTGCCAATGCTGACAGCCCCGAGGGGTACAGCTCCGAGCCGCCCAACCATGATGGTGTCGACGACTCCCATCGTAATCCAGCCCAGCTCGGACAAGATGACCGGCCCGGCCAACACCAGCATCGGACGCAGTTCCAGTTTGATTTCGCGAAGAGATAGGGTCATCAAGTTGCCAGTGGCCAGTGTCCAGTGGCCAGTGGCCAGCGGCCAGATGAACGGTGCGATACTGACTTACCTGGCGACTGGCGACTGGCGACTTCTTTCAAAAGAGCACCACAGCTTGAACGTAGTCCTCGCTCTGCCGATCGATACTTCGCGTCGCGACAACATGGGCCAGGTCGTCAAAGCGGACGCGATGAGAGGCCAACGCGTCGACGTCAAGCTGACCCGAAGTAACTAGTTCCAGCGCCGATCTGCAGGATTCCAACGCGGCGTCCGCGCATCCGTGGATCGTGATCTCCCGGCTGCTCTGCTCATGAAAATCAACTCCATCCACCAGGCCTGCATACGCCCCGCACAAAAGAATCCTTCCCCCACTGCGCGTGGCGCCGATGCAGTCGTGCACAGCCTGCACTATCCCGGAAGTTTCCATGGCCAGATGCACTCCCTCGTTGCCGGTGAGCCGCCGCACTTCGCCGGCAACCCCGCCCGCTTCGGCGTCAATCCAATCGGTAGCACTCAGCCGTCGAGCGGTCTGGAGGCGGGCGGCGCTTCTGTCGATGACGATAATTCGAGCCGCATCCCGCAGACCGCACAGTTGCAGAAAACTGAGACCGAGGGCGCCCATACCAAAGATCGCCACCGCCTCGCCGAATCCTCCCGGTACACGGCCGAGAGCTGCCATGGCCCGGGCGGGTGACGCAACCGCGGCGGCCTGTTCCCAAGTGACCGCATCGGACAGCCACAGCGCGTTCTGCACTGGAGTCACAAAAAAATCCGTCAGCCCGCCCTTCCCGCCGGGTCGGCTGACAAAAACGCGATCCCCCGGAATGTAGTCCTCAACGCCTTCACCGACTTGGTGAACCTCTCCGGCCGCGTCGTTTCCAGAGAACAATCCATTTTGCGGGACAGCCGTACGGCCTTCTAGGGCATCGAGGTCCGATTCGCGCAAACCGACGGCGCGCGTCTGGACGAGCAGTTGATTGGGACCGGGTTGCGGCGTTTCAGTCTCTTCGAAACGCAACGATCCCGGTGCTTCCCAAATCAGCGCGCGCAATTTCGGCCTCCCGCGAAAGCATATCCTAGACAGGGGCTAGGGGTTAGGGACCAGGGCTTAGGAATTACGGATTGCAGATCGGCGAACTGCGTCCCCGTTAAGTTCTTGTTCGAAACTCCATCTTTCTTACCGCAATCCGCAGTTCGCGAATCTCTAGCCCCTAACCCCTAGCCCTAGCCCCTTTCATGATCAAATAGACGCATGACTACTCTCCGACGCCTCCCCCTAGGTCGATACCTTCTAATCGCGTTCTCCTTGCTTTTGACAACTGCAACCAGCAAGGCGCAGGAGGATTTCACTTCTCTTTTCAACGGAAAGGACCTGTCCGGCTGGACTTTGATGGGAGACCAGCCGGCTTCCTTCCGCGTGGAAGAAGAAACCATTCTTTGCACCGGCGCGGGGAACTACCCTAACTGGCTGCGCAGCGAGAAGGAATACGAGAACTTCGTGTTGCGGCTGGAATTCATGACGCTCGGCTGGAGCGAATCGGGACTTTTTATTCATGCTCCGCTTTACGGACGCCCCTCCCGTTCAGGCATCAAGATCGCCCTGCGGCACGACCGAATCGACGAGCAGGCGCGCTCGACGGGTTCGATTTATGATGTTCTTCCGCCTTCCGAGCACGCCGGCCACCCGTCGGCGCAGTGGAACCAACTGGAGATTTACTCTAACTGGCCGGAATTTCGTGTGACCCTCAACGGCCGGCGCATTCAGAACGTGAACCTGGAGCAGCAGCAGGATCTGCGACTGCGGCTGCGACGCGGCTACATCGGACTGCAGGACATTGGCACGCGCATCCGCTTTCGTAAAATCGAAATCCGCGAACTGCCTTCCCAGGAAAAATGGAAGTACCTGTTCAACGGAACCAACCTGGAAGGCTGGAGCGTATCCGGGCCGGCGCAGTGGTCGGTCCAGGACAATGCGATCATGGGATTTGACGGCGACGGCTATTTAATCAGCCGGGAGTCTTATAGCCGTTACGAATTCCAGGTGTACGTCCGTACATCCGAACACGCCAACGGGGGCCTGCACCAGCGCTGGCAGTCCGAGCAGCAGCGCGGCTATGAAGTCCAGATCTACAATGTCATCGACGCAACCAACCCCACCGGCAGCCTGTATGGAATCGCTCCCGCCTCAGACCCCGACGTGAGAGACGGCGAATGGTTCCTGGTCCAGATGATCAGCGACGGGCCGTACTCGTGTATCCGAATCAACGGGAAAACCGTGGCTGAAGCCAACCAACTGGAGCTGCCCGACGAAGGAAAGATTGTGCTGCAAATGCACCAGAAGGGTGCTCGCATCGAGTTTCTCAACCCGAAAGTCAAATCACTTCGTTAAACTACGAAGTACGAATTACGAGGTACGAATTACGAGGTACGAGGTACGAAGTACGAGGTACAAATTACGAGTTACGAACCTCGTACTTCGTCCTCTGCGTCCTTCGTAGTTCTAACGAGTGTTTTGCCTTTTTGGTTCGTAAACTCGTACCTCGTACCTCGTACCTCGTCCTTTACCTCGTACCTCGTCCTTCGTAGTTCAGCGTTGCGCGGAGTCGCGCGTGTCCTTGACCTTCGTTTTTTTGACCGCCTCCCTGGCGGCCTGCGGCTGCATCGACGCCTGGATTGCCAGCGCAATTTGAATCGCCATTCCTTCGATATGGCTCAGTTCCCGCTCGGTCAACTTGGGAGCGGCATCCCACCACACAAAGAAGACGCCCCCCATCGCTGGACCGCGCGTCCGCAGTGGGACAAACAAGGCGCCGGACGGTGCACACGACTCGAGCGCGCCTGCTGGCGCCAGAACTGCCACTTCGGCGCTCTCCAGTTTTCGAACCTGCCCGTTCTGCAGAGACTGCTGAAGGGCCGATCCAGGGACGAGCTTGACGCGATGGCTGCACTCCTCAACTACTCCAGCAGGAACATGATAGCCGGCGACTGCTTCCAGGAACTGCCCGGTGCGATCGACCAAGAACGTCCAACCCGTGTCGGCCGCCGCCATCAGCACGATCTCCCGGGTCAGTTGACGCATCATTTCCGAAGGTGTCAGGTCTGACACCGTTACCCGTGCCATGCGGTACAGAGCGGCGCCTTCGTGCAATCGTGCCTCTTTTTCGCGGAGCGTTAATGCGTTTTGAATGCCAAACGCCACTTGGAGGGACAGGATTTCCAACATCTCGAGCTGGGATGGCGGAATCCGAACGGTTTCGCTTGCAATGACCACGGCACCGAGCAGTTGCTCTTTTGCCACCAGTGGCTCCATCACAAAAGTTCGAGTTTGTCCCAGTTGCTGTACCTGGCGGCAGACTTCCGGACTGAGCGCGGGCGAAAACATTTCTTCCACTGATGTTCCGACCAAACGTTGCTGCCGCATCAGCGCGTGCATGGCCTGGCAAGCATGTGGATCGAGCGGCAGCGCAATTTGGGGCGCCTGCATTCGAGGCAGCGAGTGAGCCTGCTCGGTCATTGCCGGGTCGGGGACCGAATAGACAAAGTTGTGCAGGACGTTGTTCTCCCGATCGCGCATCAGGGCTCCAGCCGCCCGATATCCGAATTCGCTGGTAAGACAGTCGACGGTTTTCTGCAACATACCGTGCAGGTCGGCCGGGTTGCTCTGAATGGACAGCACAA
Organism: Acidobacteriota bacterium; assembly: GCA_051001345.1. GTDB lineage: Bacteria > Acidobacteriota > UBA6911 > JACQSX01 > JBPCNK01 > JBPCNK01. The sequence continues at coordinate 8,081 of JBPCNK010000105.1, forward strand.
GTTGGTGCAACGCCAGCAGACCTTCGGCCCGCGAGCCGAAGCCCTTGGCACGACGGGCGGGTTTTGGGGCAGGCTGGTTTTGCATCGTTGCTCCAGTCGATACTGATCTTATTGTAAACCCATTTCACTAAATAGGGGTCAGGCTTCAGGGGTCAGGGGTCGGGATTCAAGGGTCAGGGGTTAGCACGTGATCGTGCTCGTTGACGTGCTCGTGCACGTGCTCGTGCCCGGGGTCGTGGCCGTCCTCCCCCCTCTAGAGCTGACAGGCTGGCAGCCTGTCCCAC
>JBPCNK010000106.1:0-4876 GCA_051001345.1 Acidobacteriota bacterium
CAGTCGCCAGCCGCAATGGCCATGTTGCGGCCCGGTCCTGGGAGCGCGCGCGTTTCGCGCGCATTTTGAACACGCCCGGGCGTGCGCGACGGGCCGAAAATCAACGGCGCCGCGAGCGATCGCGAGCGGGTCCAAGCCATCAAACGCGACTGCGTGCGCTCCAAGAGCCCCTGCCCCCTAACCCCTAGCCCCTGCCCCCCCTTACTTCCCCCGAAGCCGCGTCCGAACCCACCTGCGCTCCAGATGGGCGTCGATGCGCTCGATGGGGACCCTCGCGACGACGGGCTGAATTTCGGCGATCATCCTGCGCGCCGCCTTCTTCGCCTCCCAGTACACGCCGGCCCTGCCGCGCAGCAGAAAATACGCCGCTGAGGCCAGGTGAAACGCTCGCCGGCTCCAGCGATATTTGTGGCGCAACTCGGCCGGCATGTTCTTGTGGTAGAGCAGCTCGAGATTGCGCTGCCCCCAAAACACCGACTGTCGGCTGCGTGTTCCCAGCGTCGAGTTGACGCGGTGGCTGACAACCGCAGCGGGCCAGTACAGGCAGCGATATCCGCAGAGCCTGGCTCGAAAGCTCAAATCGGCGTCTTCGTAAAGGCAGAAGAAACGCTCGTCGAAAAATCCGATGTCCTCCAGCATCGATTTGCGATAGCAGGCCGCGGCGCCGCTTGCGCCAAAGATTTCTCCTGCCTGGTCGAAGCGCGCCGCTGGCCGCAGGTGGCCGCGCTTGAAGGCAGCGCCGACAATCGCCATGCCGTCGCCGGCGCTGTCAAGCAGCTCGGGCCGATCGGACAGAACGACCCGCGACGCAATAAAGTGGTACTGCGGATTTTCACGGAGCCCCCGGTCCAGCTCCTGCAGCCAGGCCGGGTCTGCGACGGCATCATTATTTAAGAGAGCGACTCGCAATCCCTGCGCGTGCTCGAGGCCGGCGTTGTTGCCGCCGGCAAACCCTCTGTTGTCTTCAAGAACCACTGTTCGGACTTCGGGGTAATGCTCGACCACAAACTCCAGCGACCCGTCGTTCGATCCATTGTCGACCAGAACCACTTCAAAATCGCGCAGCGTCTGCGCGCGCAACGATTCCAGGCAATCGCCAAGCAGATGTCTGCCATTCCAAGTGACGACAAGGACACTAAATAGCGGATTTGAGGCGGGAGGCTTCTTCAAGGTCGCGCCCAATTACACATGATGCCGCTTGACCAATCTAAAGCCGTCCACGTCCACGAGCACGTGCACGACGACGAATACGTCCACGTCGAGGAGCACGGCGACGTCGGGATTACCGCAGTTCTCATTTTGGTTAACGCTGTCGTGGTCGTAGACGTGGTCGTAGACGTGCTCGTCGTCGTGCTCGTGCACGTGCACGTGCTCGTGTTCGTAGTCGTAGTCGTGGCCCCACCCCCCCACCAACCCCATAACTGCTATATAATAAGCCTCCAATGGATCTTTCCATTGTCATCGTCAATTACAATTCCGCCTCCTACCTGCGGGCCTGTCTCTACTCTATCTTTGCCGCTCACACCCGGCACAGCTGTGAAGTGATCGTCGTTGACAACGCTTCGCGCGAAAATCTTGGCCCGATCGTCGATGAATTCGGAAGCCGCGTTCGCTTCCTGTTCAACTCGACGAACATCGGATTTGGCCGCGCCGTCAACCAGGCTGTCCGCGCGTCCTTGAGTCGATTTGTCCTGGTGCTGAATCCCGATACTGAACTGCAGGTTGACACCATCGAACGCTCCATCGATTCGGCCGAAATTCGACCGGAAGTCGGAGCGCTGGGTTGCCGTATCGTCAATCCGGATGGCACGCTGCAACTGGCCTGCCGGCGCGCGGTCCCCGAGCCGCGCGACGCGTTGTTCCGTTTTGTCGGACTCAGCCGGCTGTTTCCGTCCAGCCGGCGGCTGGCCCGCTACAACCTGACGTACCTGGACGATCAGGTTGCCTGCGAGGTCGAAGCCATCTCGGGTTCATTTATGCTGCTGCGCCGCGTCGCGATCGATCAGTCCGGATTGTTTGACGAATCCTTTTTCCTGTTTGGAGAAGATCTGGATTTGTGCTTGCGGATTCGCCGAGCAGGATGGAAAGTTTTCTACGACCCCTCCATTTCGATCCTCCACCATAAGGGCGGCAGTTCGAGCACGCGCACCTTTCGCACAACCGTGGACTTCTATCACGCCATGTGGATCTTCTACCGCAAACACTACGCCGGACAGAATTCGGTGGTGACCAACGCTCTGGTGTGGAGCGGAATCTGGACATTGGGCGGCGCGCGCATCGTCGCCAACTGGCTGACCGGCCAGCGCCGCGTGGGATCGAATGGTTGAGCCAGTCGCCCGTCGCCAGTCCGAGCGAGCAAACCTACTGCTCGCGACTCACTCGCGACTCGCGACTCGCGACCCCCGACTTTTATGATCACCTGGGTTCGAAAATCGGCGCGGCTGAGATGGTTTCTAATGCTCGGGGGCGATCTGGCGCTGGTCTGGGTCGTCTACCGCTTGAGCTGGGTTTTCCGCACGTACTTCGAGTTACCCTTCAGCGAAGCCCGCATGCCGCCGGAGCGCTATTACGTCTCCGACATCCATCATTATTGGCCAATGCTGCTACTGTCGCAGGTGGTCTTTCTCTACTTTTTCGGTTTGTATGACTATTCGCAGATGCGGCGGCGCGGCTGGCTGCTCAACGTGCCCGTCGCACTGGCCCTGCAGGCGATATCCATCGCGGCGTTTTACTTTTTCCTCGGCGACAATATTTATCCTCGTTCGATTTTTCCCGTGTTCTGGCTGTTCAACTGCGTTTCAACGGCGGCTTGGCGGCTGGGACTGTTTCAAACCTTCGAGCGCGCAGCGCGCCGGCGCGTTCTGATCGTCGGGAACAACCCGAACGCCCGCAGCGTCATCGGAGAGATCGAGCGCCATCCCTGGATGGGTTACGAGATTGTCGGCCTGATCGGCGAGCAAGCCGCGGCGGCCCAATCCAATGGTCCGATCGCCGGCAAGTATCCCACGCTCGGCTCGCGCGACGACCTGGCCGCAGTGGTCGAACGTCACCGCATCGATGAAATCATCCTGGCGCCCGACAGCACCGCGTGGCAGGACCGGCTGATTGATTCGCTGACAAAGTGGGACCAGATTCCCGCTCAGATCCTGCTGGTTCCCTCGACTTTCGAAATGCTGATCAGCAAGACCCAGCACCTGAAGATCCGGGACATTCCGCTGGTCGAAGTGGTGCGCGATCCGTTTCAGGGACCGGCGGTTTACCTCAAGCAGGTGCTCGACGTTCTTCTGGCCGTCGCCGTGGCCATCGTGGCGCTCCCGGTGGCGGCCTTGGCGGCGTTGCTGATCTACCTGGATACGGGAAGACCGATTCTGTTTGTGCAAAGCCGCGTGGGAAAGAGTCAGCGGCCCTTTGACGTGAACAAGTTCCGCACTATGAAGGTGGGGGCCGAGTCGGCCAGCGGCGCCACGCTGGCAGCGCTTGACGACAAGCGCCGCACGCGCGTCGGGACGATGCTTCGAAAGCTGCGCATCGATGAGCTGCCCCAGCTGATCAACATCCTGCGGGGCGAAATGAGCTTTGTCGGACCACGCCCGGAGCGGCCCGAGTTTGTCAGCAACTTTCTGAGTTCGATTCCCGGATACGCCGAGCGCTTCCGCATGAAGCCCGGCATCACGGGCCTGGCCCAGGTGCACGGCGACTACCACACCTCGGCTGAAAACAAACTCCGTTACGACCTGGTCTACATCTACAACTACTCGCTCTGGATGGACCTGCGGATCATCGTTGAAACGGTCAAGACGCTGATAGGCAGAGCAGGCGTCTAAACAACGAGGGACGAGGGACGAGGGACGAGGGACGAGGGACGGGCCCCGCTGGTGCAATTCCTTCGTAGCTACTTCGCCTTCGTACCTCGTACCTCGTACCTCGTCCTTCGTAGTTCAATGCCTAAATTTCCAAAGCCACCCCCCGCACAACACAAGCTGGATTATCAATAAACCACTTCCGCGCTTTCTCCGGACCGTAGAAAGCTTCGGCGGTGGCATAGGCTTCGGCCAGACGCGGCCGCCGCCGCGTGGAGCCGTGCGCGTCGGACGCGACGAAATGGATCAAGTCGCGCTCGGCCATTTGCCCGGTCAATTCCGTCACCCATTCGCTGACCAAACCCCGTAGCGACAGCCCCGTAATCTGGACAACGGCGCCGAGGGTGACCAGTTTCTCCAGAAGGTCCACCTTCCCGTAAAACTGATGCATCCGTTCCGGGTGGGCCAGGATCGGAATGTACCGGTTCTCGCGGCACAGCGTAACGACGTAGTCGAGGTTATCGACAACAAACCGGGGTCCGAATTCCATCAGAATATAGGGACCGCCATTGAGCGAGATGACGCTGCGCTGGCGGACATTGTCCAGAAACTCCGAAGAAATAAAGTTCTCCGCTCCGAGCAAAACTTTCACGTCGAATGACGCTTCCCGAAGCGACTCGCGAAGCTCGTCGTAAGCAACGTGAACTTCAGCGCTGGTCTTAGTGAAGCTGGGCGGCGCGTACATGTGGGGTGTGGCGATCATCTGACGAGTTCCGTCAGCGGCCGCCATGGCCAGCATTTCGAGGGTTTCTTCCAGAGATCGGGCCCCGTCATCAAATCCCGGCAGCAGATGGGAATGGATGTCGATCATCAGTGGCCAGTGGCCGGTGGCCAGTGGTCAGTCAGTCGCCAGTCGCCAGTGGCCAGTCGCCGGTCGCCGGTTAGCAGTACGTGACATCCGTCCTGAGAGTGCGGGCGAAGGCCCTGGTAGCGGGGGGGGGCCCCCCCCCAACCCCCCCACCCCGTTCGGGGCGCGCGAGAGGAGCGCGGTCCCACAAACCAAACCAACCCTTCCC
>JBPCNK010000107.1:0-31823 GCA_051001345.1 Acidobacteriota bacterium
GTGCCAGTTGGTGAAATCTTGTTATTTGAGCAAGATTTTAGATCCCGCTTCCTGTTTACGGGCCCGCAGCCTTCCGGCCGCGGCACTGTTGGCGCTCCGTCGCCGGCCTGCGGCATACGGCATACGGCATACGGTTTGCGGCTATGCCGCGCTGTGTCTCTGCGGTGAAAGCGATTTGGGCACCATAACCACTCGTTTTTCATGATCGATTTTCGATTAGAATGTGCCCATGAGACCCCTACTCATCGCACTCTTGCTGCTGATCCTGCAGTCGCAGGTCCCGGCCGAATCTCCGGAAGAACACATCGTCAGGGCCAACCACCTCGGCATCGCCCTGATGGAGCAACTGCGATTCGAGAACGCCGCGGCCGAGTTTGCGAAGATTCGCCAATTGCGGCCCGATCTGGCATTCGCGCACGTCAACGAAGGTATCGCGCTGTACAACCTCCAGAACTACGACGCCGCGCTTGAAAAATTCAACCGGGCCATCGAACTCGACCCGAATCTGATCCAGGCTCGCTACATGCGCGGTCTTCTGTTGCGCAACCGCGACCTGCTCGCCGAAGCGATCGCCGATCTGGAGTGGGTCAGCCAGCGCGACCCGGAGGATCCAACGACTCTCTACTATCTCGGGCTGCTCTACGCGCGCCAGCCGTCCTACGACCGCGCCATCGCCTCTTTCCAGCGTGTACTGGCATCGGAACCGTACAACGCTTCGGCCCAGTACAACCTGGCCATCGCTCTTTTGCGCAGCGGCAAACGCGATGAAGGACAGCAGGCCATGGGCGCATTTCGCCGCCTGGAGGATCTCTTCGGCAAGCAGACCCAGGGCGTTCAGTATCTCGAACAAGGCAAGTATTCGGCCGTCGTCGAGGACCTGCCGCCGGCGCTCGTCGCCAAAGCGACGGAATCGCCCGTCGAGTTTCGCTTTGAAGACGCCACACAAGCCGCCGGATTGCCATCGGCACTGACGCCTCCCGCCACGTTGGATGCGGTCTCGGGGATTCATTCAGGCGGCGTAGCCCTGGTCGACTACGACGGCGACGGCGACCTGGACATCTACGTGACAAACGATAGCTCCGCCTCCGGGAAGGGCAACAATCAACTGTACCGCAACGAGGGCGACGCGAAATTTGCTGTTGTCCCATCCGACGTGTTGGCGGGACCGGGGTCGTCAAAGGGTTGTCTGTGGGGAGACTACGACGGCGACGGGTTCCCGGACCTGGCGTTGCTGACCGCGCAGGGTGTTCGGCTGCTGCACAACGAGAAGGGCACGGCCTTTCGCGACGTCAGCGAATCGGCCAAGTTGAAAGATGCCGGATCGAGCTCCGGCGGGGCGTTTGTCGACTACGACCATGACGGCGATCTCGATTTGTTTGTAACGCGGCTTTCCGATTCTGCGGCATCGTCGGCCGGCGCGCTCTGGCGCAACAACGGCGACGGAACCTTCGCCGACGTCTTTGCTTCTAGCAGGCTCATTGCACCCGGCCGGCCAACTGCCTTCACTTTTACCGACTTCAATAACTCGCGCGACGTCGACTTTGTCCTGGCCGGCTTGGATCCTTCGTTGGCGCTGTTCAGTAACCAGCGTGACGGCACATTTAAGAAGATCGAAACCGGTGCAGGCTTAGAAGGTCCCGTCTGGGCGCTGCAGGTTCTGGACTTCAACCAGGACGGCTGGATGGATCTGTGGCTGGCCACTGGAAAGTCCTCCATGTTGCTGCGCAATGTCCGGGGCAAGGAATACGCGCGCGTCGAAGACTTTCCAGCGACGCCGGCAAACGCCGGCCTGGCCGCCGACATAGACAATGACGGTGACGTCGATCTGATTACGGCCGGTCTGACGGGGTTGAAACTGCTGGCAAACAGCGGCCACCGCTTCAGCGACGCGACTGCACAGTGCGGCCTGGAAAAGTTTTCATTTATCGCCAAGAGCCTTAGTGCCGGCGACGTCGATGGCGACGGCGATCTGGATCTGGTGGCTTCGGCGCCTGCAGGCCGGCTGCGTCTGTTAAAAAACAACGGCGCAAACCGGAATCGCTGGCTGGCCGTGAAACTGAAAGGAACCAACAGCAACCGGAGCGCGCTGGGGACCAAGGTCGAGGCGCGGGCCGGATCCTGGTGGCAGAAGCTTGAAATCAACGGCGGCGCCGGAGGGCTCGGCCAGGGGCAACCGCTGGCCCATTTTGGGTTGGGCCGCCGCGAGCGCGTCGAGCTGCTTCGGGTTCTGTGGCCGGGCGGCGTGCTGCAATCTGAATTCGAAGCAGCCGGCAACCAGACACTGGCGGTCAACGAACTGGACCGCAAGGGGACTTCGTGCCCAATCCTGTATGCGTGGGACGGAAAGAAGTATCAGTTCGTAACGGACTTCCTGGGTGGCTCGGCCTTCGGATACCTGCTGTCGCCCGGGCAGTTCAACTTTCCGGACACCGACGAATACATCAAGCTGGACCGCAACCGTGTCGGCCTGCGCGACGGCAGGATTTCGATCGCGATGACCAACCAGCTCGAGGAAGTTATTTTCATCGACCAAGCGCGGTTGGTTGCCATCGATCATCCCGTTGGCGTCGAAGTGTTTCCCGACGAGAAGCTCCTACCGGGTCCGCCTTACGCGCCGTTCGGGTTGGTCTTTTCAGAGCAAGCGCGGCCGCCGGCCGGCGCGCGCGACGGCGCGGGTCGCGACTTGCTGCCGGAGATTTCCAGAGTCGATCGCGTCTACGCCGGCGGTTTTGCCCACCTTCCCTTTAAGGGCTACGCCGAGACACACACGCTGGAACTCGACTTGGGAGATTTGTCCCGGGCAGGCTCGATTCATCTCTTGATGCACGCCTGGATTGACTACGCCGATTCGACATCGAACCTGGCGGCCTGGCAGGCCCGACAGGCGCTGGCGCCGCCCACACTTGAAGTCTCCGACGGGCGAGGCGGCTGGAAGAAGATCCAGCAGCGCATGGGATTTCCGGCGGGACTGCCCAAGACGATGACGGTTGATTTGACCGGCAAGTTTCCAGCGGTCGATTATCGCGTTCGCATCACAACCAACATGCGGATCTACTGGGACGAGATCCTGGTCAGCACGGGCCGTCCTGCGGTTCCGCATCGCATCACATCGCTGGATGCCGCCTCAGCGCGGTTGCAGTGGAAAGGATATCCACGCCCCTACTCGCCCGACGGCCGCCAGCCTTTGATCTACGACTACGATGCATCGGACGACAGTGCCGGATGGAAAACACACACGGGCGAATACACCCGTTACGGCGATGTTGGCGCGCTCGTCGAAACAATCGATGATCGCTTCGTGATCTTGAAACACGGCGACGAGATCCGGCTGGACTTCGATCCAGCCGCGTTGCCGGCTCTTCCGACCGGCTGGGTGCGCGACTACCTGGTCTTTGCCGACGGATTCGGCAAGGACATGGATATCCATTCGGCGCGGCCCGATGCCATCGAGCCGCTGCCGTTTCATGCCATGAGAGGGTATCCGTATTCTGGCCGCGAGAATTTCCCGTCTTCGAAAAAACATCAAGCTTGGCGGCGACACTACAACACCAGGCGCGTGGCGGAACCGTTGTCAAGGATTCCGTAGATCGCTTTCACCGCAGAAACGCAGGGGTCAGGCGTCAGGGAATTGCGGATTTCGGATAATTTCGGATTGCGAATTGCGAGTCCATTGGCAATTCCGGATTGCGGCTAAAGACCGAAGGCTTCCCGCAGGCCGTGCTCGACCCGCGCGAGATCCTCGGCGTGCAGCGCGCCGAGCGTGCGCTTGATGAGTTTCTTCTCGACGGCGAGCAGGTTCGAGATTCGAGCCGTGCTCCGGTGGCGCAGGCCCACGGCCTTCCAGTGCTTGAGCGGATGATCGCCAGGACCGGGCTTCTGGTAGCAGCGCGGTTGGCTGCTGATGGGACAGACGATCACGTCGAGGAGCTTTTGGTGGAAGGCCTCGACGCTCACGACCAGGGCAGGCCGCGGCTTCAATCCCGTTTGGCCGGTGAAGGGGACGTTCACCACGACGACCTGGCCGTGCTTATAGGTAGTCGTAGAGGGCATCCTCTTCGCCTTCCCACGCCCGGGCGAGCTTCCTCCTCGCCAACTGCTTCCACTCCAGCTCCTCGAGGTCCGCTTCCTCGAGCGGCTGGATGAGCGCGTAGGGCTTGCCGTGATGGGTGACGACGATGGGCTCGTTCTTCTTCTTGGCTCGGGCCAGGTACTCGGACAGCCCGTCCTTGATCTCGGCCACGCTGGCAAAGCGCATGGGACGCTCCTCGATTAGTAGCCAGAAGTATAGCCAGATTATTTGAAGGTGTCCAGCGTGAGGCCCGTGCTAGAAAACCACTTATCCATGCGGTGTTTGACTCGCTAATCAATTACATTCAGAGTAAGCCCTCTGCGCATCCTCTGCGCTCTCTGCATTGCCAATTGGTGAAACCTTATTATTTGAGCAAGATATTAGATCCCGCTTCCTGTTTACCGGCCCGCAGCCTTCCGGCTGCGGCACTGTTGGCGCTCCGTCGGCGGCCTGCGGCATACGGCATACGGTTGCGGCTTGCCGCGCTGCGTCTCTGCGGTGAAAACAAATGAAGTCAGTGGCTGCTACCTCCCCACCGCAACACGCAGCCCACCAATTGCGGATCGTACTTGCCGTCGCGCAGCACCGGAACTCCGTTGATGAAAACCGTCTGGATTCCCTGCGACGTCTCGCGTGGATTTTTGTAACTGGCCCGCTCCGCCAAACCGGGAAGATCGAAGATCACCAGGTCCGCAAAGGATCCCTCCGCGATCCGGCCGCGCCGATCCAGTTTGAAGATCTCGGCCGGGTACGAGGTCATTTTTCGAATGGCTTCTTCGAGCGCCAGCACGCCTCGATCTCGCGCGTACGTCGCCAGGATGCGCGTAAACGCGCCGTAGGCGGCCGGATGGGGCAGGCCGTGGCCATAGTCGTTGGCATCGGTGCAGATGGCGCTCAACGGATGACGCATCAAGTCGACAAGATGTCCGTCATTGTTCTCATCGCCTGACACCTCAAAGATGAGCTGAGATACCACGCCGTCCTCTTCGATCATCAGATCGGAGATCGCATCGAAAGGACTCCTGGCGGTTTTCTCTCCCAGATCCCGAAGACTGGCTCCCTCCAGATGTTTGTTCGCGGCGCTTGCCACTCGCCCGACCGCGATCTGCTCCCAGCCGACGGCAGCCACCAGATTGTGCGGCCAGCCGTTCTCGTCCCAGGGCGGCCAGTGCGGCCGGCTTTCGCTGATGTCCCGCTGGATGCGCCGGCGTTCGGTTGGATTCTTCAATCGTTCGAGCAGCCGCGCCACGCCCCCCTCCAATGCCCAGGGCGGATAGATGGCCAGCATTGTCGTGGCCGCAGCCGTGTAAGGAAACATGTCAAAGGTGACGGCCTGGCCTCGACCGGCTGCCGCAGTTTCCAAATCGAGTACCTGGTCGATCTTGCTCCAGTGCTGCCGGCCTACGGCTTCGTTATGAGAATGATGCACGTGGACGGCCGCCTCCCGCCCGATTTCGAGCAGCTCGCGCGTGGCCTCAAGCAGCAGCTCGCTCGATCCACGAATGTGGCTCGTAAAAATCCGGTCGCGCCGTCCGGCTTCCGCGGCCAGATCGATCAGTTCTTGCGACGACGTATACATCCCGGGCGGATAGATCAGCCCGCTTGAGAGCCCGAAGGCGCCGGCTTCCAGCGCCTCCGCCAGCCTCCATTTCATTCGGGCGCGCTCCTCACCTGTCGATTCGCCCGCCTGCAGTCCGCGCGCTTCCAGTCGCAACGGGCCGTGCGGCTGGAGCAGACCGGTGTTGAGCAAAACTCCCTGCGTTTCGATTGCATCCAGATACTCGGGCGTGCTTTTCCAGGTCCAGTGGGTTGCGGCCGGGCACATCCAGGCCATGATTTTCGGAACAAGGTCCTGGCCATCGAGCGGAGCCGCTCCCAAACCGCAGTTGCCGACGATCTCCGTGGTGATTCCCTGAAAAATCTTGCCGCGCTGCAGCCTTCCCTGCTCGGCGGAGTCAAGCGTGGAGATAAAGTCGGCGTGAGAGTGAATATCGATAAATCCTGGCGCAAGGAATCGGCCCCGCAGGTCGACGGTTTGCGCCGCGCCCGCGTCCAGACGCGGAGCCATGGCAGCGATCCGGTCTCCTTCGACCGCCAGATCGCCCAAAAAAGGCGGACGGCCCGTTCCATCTATAATGTTGGCATTGCGCAGGAGCCATGACCACATCTTCAAGAGCTAATCACAAAGAGCGGCACCGGCAAAGTCTCCTGTGGATGGCGCTGCTGCTGGTTGCCGGATGCATCACGCTGAAATGCGGGACCTCCTCGCGTAACCCATCGGCGCCGGATTCGCCGGTTTTGCGCGGGCCGATGTGGCAGGAACTGGCGCTGCAGGGAGATTACCGGACCACGATCGATCGAGTCGAACGGGCGCTGCGCAATCCGCGCCGTCCTCCCGACGACGAGATGCTGCGCTGGTTGCTGGCCTGTTATCTCAAAAACGGAGACTGGCACAAGGCCGCCGTCTTCATACAGACGTTGCGTGACAGGGCCTCGTGGAAAGAGCCCATCGGCCACGCCGAGGCGCGCGCTCTTGTCGAGTTGTGGAAAATTCGCAACGGCCGTTTCAATGAACTCGTCGACTCGCAGCCTTCGGACAAATCGGGGGGTCTCGAATGGGGTGTGCGGGCGCTTTCTCTTGGTTTACGCAATCGCCGCGTCGAAGCGCAGCGGGCTGTCGACAGCGCTCTGCTGCATTCGCAGCAAGGGTTGTCGCGTCTCTTTCTGGGTGATTGGTACCAGATTGACTCGTACCTGAAGCGGCACGCCGGAGATCTGCGCGGCGCCAGTCAATCAAGCGGCCGGGCTCGGCAACTGCTGCCGGCTTCGCACGCGGCGCTGCGGGGCGGCCTTGAGCTGCAGTCTTCCCTGCTTCGAAACGCGGGATCGCGGGCGTGGAATCGCGTCGCTCGCTGGCCGGCTGAATCGATTCCAATCGACACGGGCGCCGGTCGAATTCTGCTCACGACTCGGATCAATTCGACGCGTTCGCGATTGCTGCTCGACACCGGCGCGACGCTTTCGGTTCTGTTTCCAGGGCTTTCACTCCCCCGTCTGGACACGATCATCGAACAGTGGCCGGTTTCCACCCTGTCGGGCTTGCGCTTTGCGCGCATCGGTTGGGCCCGTGAAGTGCGCGTCGAAGACTGGCACATGGAGGGCGTTCCTTTTGCGCTTCTGCCCGAAGGAATCTCCGGGTCGGATCATCACGGGATCCTGGGTACAAGCGCCTTCTTTGATTGCCGTCTGGAGATTGATCTGGTCGAACAGCAGATGCGTGTCGACCGCGGCGCAGCCGATTCGACTGCCGGCGTTCCGATCTACTTTGTCGGCGACAAGCTGTTTGTCCTGGCGCAGCTCGAAGATCAATGGCTTCGCCTGCAACTGGATACCGGATGGAATGCCAGCGCGCTGGCATTGTTCCGGATAGGCTCGCCGCCGACGTTGAATTTGAAATTCGGACAAGAAAGGCTGGCGGATCTGTCCGTTCAGATGATTCCGCGGCCGACGACGCCGACCGAAGCCCACCAGATCTTTGGCGTAATCGAATTCGATGGGCTTTTGGGCTTGCCTGCGCTGGCGGGCCGAGTCTTCCGACTCGACCTCGCCGCCGGCAGGCTCGAGCTTCAGCGCGTGCGGTTTGCGCGGAACGACTGACTGCTGACGATAAAGCCGTCCTGGCGGATTTGCACCCGCTGGCCGGTGACCCCAGCTTGTGTCACGGTTCCCTGGTACACAATGAGCCCGCGCGTTCCGTCCGACTCATTGTAGAGACGCTCCGCGACAAAGCGGTTGTCGGCCAGAAATCCACGTAGAAAAACCAGGCTGCTCACGCCGATCGTATTGTTTTCTACCCCGTAAATCGACCCGCTGTCGACAAACGTGAACTGCCACGTTCCTCCCAGCGTCGCCGTTCCCGTCGACGGCGAGGACCAATCCCAGACCTGGGTGGCCTTGTTGGCGGGCAGAGATGAAAACTCGTTATTCTCAAAGCGCAGCGCTACGGCCGCGAAGTTGACGGACGAGGTCATTGTCAATGTCCCGACGCCGGTGAAGTTGATGTTGTACAACTCATTGGGACCACCGGTGGCAAACAACGACAAGTGTCCACGAGCTGGAATGACGCGGCTGACCGTTCCGGTTCCGGCGACGCGGTTTGGGCCGTCGAAAAGATCGAATGTGATCGTGATGGAGGCATTGGTGTTATTGACCACGGCTACGCCGACGCTATCGCCGACCCGCTGCTGATCGATTGTCACCGTCCAGTAGTGCACCTCCTCACTGGGCAGAATTCCGACCGAATCGGCGACGTTGCCGTTGACCAAGCGGACAAATCGGAGCGAAGCTTCCACCTTGCCGGGCGGGCCCGTCGCTACCCGGGCCCATCCGACCGCGACGGCGCCGCTGCGGGTAAGAACCAGCACGCGTTCTTCAAAACTCGACAACGAACGGGTCACGCTGGAAACCGGAACGCCGCCGTCGACACTGACAAACAGGGGCGAGCCGCTGTCGTCAAAGAAGTCGACGATCACCTGCCGGGCGGACCCGTGCGGTTCGACGACTGTGAGGTGAGTGGCGTAGTCCCCGCCAACGGCCAAGTGCGTCAGGATAAGAGTGGCTTGGGCGCGGCCTGTCAGGACCGAGCAAAAAAGGACGAGAATAGCTGGCAGCCAAAAACGGTTTCTCATGCGCCTCCTTGAATTAAAGACTTTGTGAAATCTTGTACCTTTGGCTTGTACCTCAGTTTGCGCCTTCGATCTACCGGCCCGCTCCCTTACGGTCGCGGCCGATTGCATCCTCCATCAGTCTTTCACTGAATTGTGAATGTGCAAGCTCAGTCGGGTGCCGCCAGTGTCAGTGCCGCAAACGAAGAGAGCGGTGACCATCGAGTTCGTGCTCCGTGGGTCAATATCACCACTCTCTGCGTTCGTGGCACTGACAGATCGTGGCACTGACCACTGCCCACTGCCCACTGACCACTGCCCCCTGACTGTGGCACAATCACGGAGACTGCCGGCAAGCCGGGAGCCTTCCTACAGGAGGTTGGATGCAATCGCGAAGACACTTTCTCAAAACAACCGCGCTTACTACTGCCGCCGCAACGCTGCCCGCGGCGGCCCAGACGGGCGACCCGATCGCCGCTTTGAAGAACATGGCCTCGGCGGCGCGCCCTCTGGAAGCGGCCGACTATCAGGCCCGGATCGAGCGCGCACAGACCCTCCTGAAGGACGCCGGCTGGAATGCGCTCTTTGTGGCAGGAGGAACTACCCTCGGCTACTTCACGGGAACGGAGTGGCACCTCAGCGAGCGCATGTTTGCAGCGATTTTGCCGGCACGCGGCGAGCCGACCTGGATTTGTCCGGCCTTTGAGGAAAAACGGGCCATGGAACGAATCAAAATTGGAGCGAATCGAGTCCGGATCTGGCAAGAACACGAAAGCCCCTATGAGCTGGTGCGCACCACATTGAAGGATCTTGGAGTGGCCTCTGGCAAGGTCGCCATAGAACCTGAAGTGCGCCACTTTGTCGTCGATGGCCTGGCACAGGCTGCGCCGGCGGTCGCCTGGGTGGCCGGAAGCCGGATCAGCGATGGCTGCCGCGGCGTCAAGACCGCCAAGGAAGTCGAGTACATGCGACTGGCCAACCAGATCACCAAGAAGGCCTTTCGCACGGCGCTTTCCATGCTGCGCGAGGGGATGTCGGAAGGGGAACTGGGCCAGATTATCTCACGGGCACACGGCGCGTTGGGAGCGCGCGGGTACGCGGGCGTCGGATTTGGTCCCACATCGGCGTTTCCACACGGATCGGTCATCACCCGCAATCTGCAACCGGGCGACATCGTGCTGATCGATGGCGGCTGCAGCGTCCAGGGCTATCAGTCCGACGTGACCCGAACCACGGTGTTCGGCAAGCCCTCCGACAAACAGAGAAAACTCTGGGATCTCATCAAAAAATCGCAGGACGCCGCTGCCGCCGTGGCCCGTCCCGGCGTGCGCTGCGAGGAGTTGGATCGGGCCGCGCGAAAGGTCATCGAAGCGGCCGGCTATGGCCCGGGCTACAAATATTTTTCCCATCGCCTCGGCCACGGCATCGGCATGGACGGACACGAGTATCCCTATCTGGTCGAAGGCAACAAACTTCCGCTGGCGCCGGGTATGAGCTTCAGCGACGAACCGGGAGTTTATCTACATGGAGAATTCGGCGTCCGCCTCGAGGACATCATCGTAGTGACCGAATCGGGTGTGGAATTTCTGGGAGAAAAGAGTTCTTCGATAGAGGAACCCTAGTGGAAGCAGGAGTGGGCACAGGGCTCCAGCCCTGTGCGCTTTTTCAAATGTGAATATATCCGGCAGTTGCCTAAGGAAACACCACCGGCCAAGCGGCAGGTGCCACCTGCTATAGTACCAATTCTATGATTGTCGGACTCACCGGGCGAAACGCCGCGGGCAAGGGCGTCGTTGCCGAGTATCTGAAGGGCAAAGGCTTTTACTATCACTCGCTGAGTGATGTCATCCGCAAAGAACTTAGTGCGCGCCGGCAGGAGCCTTCGCGCGAACGCATGATCGCCGTCGGCAACGAAATGCGGCAGCGGCACGGCCCTTCCCATCTCGCGCAAGTGATCCTTCAGTCGCTTGAGCCCGACAAGAATTACGTGATCGATTCGATCCGGAATACCTCCGAAATCAACGCCCTGCGACAGCATGGTAACTTCACCCTGTTGAGCATCGAGGCGGACCCGCACGTGCGGTTCGAGCGCCTGCAGGCACGCGCCCGCCCGGGGGACCCGCCCGACTTTGTGACGTTCGCCGAACTGGAAAAGAGAGAAGAAAGCCAGGACGCCGAAAAGCAGCAAATGATCGAATGCGAGAAGGCCGCTGAATTCCATATCCTCAACAACGGCTCGCTCAAGGACCTGCAGGAGTCCGTCAGCCGCATTCTCCAGACAAAGATGAAACACCTGAACCGTCCCGGCTGGGACGAGTACTTCATGAGCATCGCGAAGGTCGCGGCCCTGCGCAGCAATTGCATCAAACGCAAGGTCGCTGCCATTTTGGTCAGGGAAAAACGGATCATCTCGACCGGCTACAACGGGACGCCTCGCGGGACGCTCAATTGTTACGAAGGCGGCTGCCCGCGCTGCAACAACCTGGCCGACAGCGGCACCCGCCTGGATGAATGCCTCTGCTCACACGGTGAGGAAAACGCCATCACGCAGGCCGCCTACCACGGAGTGAGCGTCAAGGGCTCGACGCTCTATTCGACTTTCGCACCCTGTCTGATGTGCACCAAGATGATCATCAATTCAGGCATCGTTGAGGTCGTCTACAACCAGGACTATCCGCTGAACGACACGGCCTTCAAGCTACTCGACCAGGCCGGCGTGAAGTGCCGCCAGATTGTGGTTTGAGGGCAGGGGTCAGGCTTCACGTGCAGGGGTCAGGCTTCAGGGGTCAGGGGTCAGGGGTCAGGGAATTGCGGATTACAGATCGCGGATTGTCGCAGTCCGCATTATTGCACCGTTTCGACTGGCCACTGGCCACTGACAACTGTCTCAACCGTCCGAACCGCGAACGCGATCCCAGCGACCGAGAAAATCGCGCAGAAAATTGTCTCCGTCCATTCCGTCGGCTTTGCCGGCAAGAAACGCCCGCGCCGCTTCGATCACGGTAGTGTGGCGCTCCGGCGATAACTTTCCCCGTACCAGCTCCAGACGCAGGAACAGCAGATACGTCTGGATGACATCGGTCAGACAGTACTGCTGGATGACGCGTGTCGCACCGGTGCGGTGCAGATACTCGACATCGGCCCCTTCGATCTCGTACTTGCCGGGCAGTCGCGCCAGTTTCCAGATCACGTTGGACGTACCCTTGCGCGGCACGGCTCCGAAGTTGCCCAAAAAATCGTTCAGATCGAGGTGGCGATTGACGGCATAGCGCGCGCTTCGATAATTGTTGAAGCGATCATGGTCATCGAAATATTTGGGCGCTGGAATGCCGTGGCGCAGGCAGCGGAATTCGATGACTGGCAGATCGAAGCCGCGCCCATTGAACGTGATCAGCGTGCTGGAATGTTCGAAGAGGTTCCAGAATTTCCGGAGCAACTGCTCCTCGGTGTGGTTTTCCTCGCCCCAGGTCCCCATGGCGGTGATCTGATAGTCCGGATCGGCCGTCAGGAATCCGAGACAGACGGGAACATGAAAAGCGGCGGGAAAGAAGTCACTGCGCTGGTTGCTCTGCTTGAGGACCTCGTCGCGCGCCAAATCGTAGGCCTGTTCGATCGTCAGCTCGCCGGCTGGGTCATAGACCTGTTTGATCAGTTGTTTGTCGACGATCGTTTCGATGTCGATAACCAGGTACATGCGTTTTGCTCGATTAAGGGTTCACTTAGCAGCGTACATGAAATCCGCACGTCAACGAGCACGATCAAGTCCCTGACCCCTGAAGCCTGACCCCTGCATTACGAGTCCTCGCTGCTTAGGATTCCATCGATAACGCCGAAGCCCCTGCGCTCGCCTCCTTTGGTCGAGCGCAGAACGCCCAGCTCGCGGCGCAGCTTGGACAGCGTCAGCGTCTGTAGGATGGCTTTGCCGGGACCGCGCAACGTAGCCAGGAATAATCCTTCGCCACCGAAAAGCGCCGTCTTGATCCCGCCGGCGAACTGGATGTCGTAGCTGACCGACTCGTCAAATCCCACGATGCAGCCGGTGTCGACTTGCAGGACCTCTCCGGCGGCCAGCTTGAAATGCACGAAGTCGCCGCCGCCATGGATGAAGACCGTTCCTGCGCCGCTGAAGCGCTCCAGGATGAAGCCTTCGCCGCCGAACAGGCCGGCGCCGATTTTCCGCTGAAAGGCAATCGAGAACTGGACCGAAGTCTGGGCGCAAACAAACGAGTCGCGCTGCGCCAGAAATGCCATGCTGCCGTCGAGCGTAATGGCTTCGAGCCGTCCGGGGTAGTTGCCGGCAAATCCAACCTCGGCGGTTCCTCCCTGGGCCGTGAAATGTGTCGTAAAGACGGACTCGCCGGCCAACCTACGCTTCAACGCGCCGACAATTTTTTCGCCGAGCGAAGTTCCCATGACGCGCGTGTCCATCTGGGTGTTGACCGTCTTGTACACAAACTTTCCAGCCTCAGCGTAGACCTCCTGGCCCGGAACCAGCCGGATGCGCAGGATCTGCAGGTTGTCCCCTTCGATCCGGTAGTCCAGCGGGGTGGCGGGAGCCGTGGGTGGAATGTAAATGGGCCCGGCCGCCCCAGCCGCCGCAGGGGCGCCGGCCACCTGGCCGGCAGGCCGGCCGCAGGCCGAACAAAAGCGTGAGTCGACGCTCAGGGTTGCTCCGCAGTGTGGACAGTGCTGGTTCATGGCTGCATCTCCAAAAGCAGGGGTTAGGGGTTAGGAAATTGCGATTTGCGATTGAGTTCAACCGCCTCGTAATTCGTAACTCGTAATTCGTAGTTTTCTAACCCCTACCCCCCCCCTAACCCGGAGTATTCACAAAATGAAAAAGCTTAGTCACGAATTTCACGAATTTTCACGAATGATCACGAATCTGTGAACGGCTTTGAGCACGCTTTGGCCGGGCTTGCAAATTCAAAAGGCTGTCTTGGTCATGGATTTGAGCACCAGGCGTAGAAACCGATATGTTTCGCGTCATTCGGGATAATTCGTGAAATTCGTGACTAGCTTTTTGCTTTTTTGTGAATAATTCGGGCCAGCTCCTAGATTTCAATCACTAATGGTGAGATTTTTAGAGCGCGCGCCGCGGAACTCGCGCACGCCGTCGACAAAGCGTCGCATTTCTGCCGCCGTTCCCAGGCTGACGCGGTTCATCCGGGTCAACGGAGGAAAAGGCCGCCCCGTGAAGATACTTCGTTTGGCCAGGAAATCAATCAGCGCTTCCACGTCCTCCCCGAGATCGAACATCACGAAGTTCGTCTCCGAAGGTATGTAATTCAAATTCATGTTCCGCAGCTCTCCGTACAGGTATTCCTTGACCAGCTGAGTCCGCCGGCGAATCTGCTTGACGCGGTCGGCCTCTGCCAGGGCGACAATGGCTGCCTCGGCTGCAACGACGTTGATACCGTTTACCGTGGCAAAGCGCGCCATTCGCTCGCACAGCGGTTTTGCGGCCAACGCGTAACCGACCCGCAGGCCCGCCAGGCCGTGCACTTTCGAAAATGTCCGAAGCACGACCACGTTGTCGTGGCGCCCGGCCAGCGGCGCCGCGCTGGCGTACTCCGCGCTTGTCACATAATGGTGGTACGCCTCATCGACAAGCACGATTGATGGAGGCCGCACGGCCCGCACAAACTCCTCTACGTCTTTGCCCCCCACAAAAGTTCCCGTCGGGTTGTTCGGGTTGCACAAGTACACGAGCGCCCCCTGCGCAGGAATCCTGCGCTTGAAGGCCGGCAGGTCATGGCGGAAACGAACGTCGAGCAGCACATGTTCGACACGAGCCTTGAACGCTTCGCTGTAGTGTTCCAGCGCTTCAAACGTGGGATGGGCGGTGAGAACTGTTCCAAGCGCGCCGCCAAAGGCGCCGGCGGCCATCCGAAGCAACTCGCTTGATCCGCAGCCCAGCAGGACGTTGTTTGAGTCAACCTGATGGGCGGCAGCAATGGCTTGGCGGAGTCGCTCTTCGGAATCGTCCGGGTAGCGGTGCGCGCGCGCCAGGGCTGACTGCATAGCCCGCAGGACAGCCGCCGAAGGTCCGTAGGGATTTTCGTTGCTGTTGAGAACAAGCGGGCGGGCCGACGCAGATCGTGCCGCCAGTGCTGCGTTCCATTCGGGGTGTCCCCAGATGGCGGCCTCGGCCAACCCGGCTCCCAGCAGCGCGGCAAAGCTGCGGCGTGAAAGGCCGGTCTGGCCCGACGGTGTCTCCTTCAAGCGCGGCATGATGACTTGGGGACAGTACCTCTCAACGGCTCAGGATTGTTTGGTCGCGATTGGGCGTCCTTCCAATTCCACCATCTTTCCCCGCAGCTCGGATGGAATTGGCTTGGTCTTCTTTGCAGCGTAGTCGTACATCACCTGGACGCTGCGGCCGGTGGCCACCAGCCGATTGCTGTCTTCTTCGGTCACTTCATACTCGAACACAAAGCTGCGCGTACCAATTTCGGTGACTCCCAACGACACCAGCAGCGTTTCACCGAAGTAGGCGGAGCTGCGAAACGAACAGGTGACTTCGGCCAGGATAAAATCGAACTCTTCGAGCGCCTTCAATTTCTTGCCGGTCAGCCTTCGGTAGTAGGCCGAGCGCGCCGTCTCAAAATAGGTCAGGTACACGGCGTTATTGACGTGCCCCATCGCGTCCAAGTCTCGAAACCGGACTTCGATCCGAATCATAAATGGCCATTTCATGGGGTAAGAGAGTACCACAGGGGTCAGGGGTCAGGGGTCAGGGGTCAGGGTCAGGCTCCAGGCTTCAGGCTCCAGGCTCCAGGCTTCAGGGCCAGTGTGATCGCTCAAGTGGCAAGTGGTTAGTTGCAAGAATATAAAGGAAGGTGCGACAGCACGTGTGAGTACGGGGCTGCAGCCCTGTGCGCTTTTTCTGGCGACTGGCGACCGGGAACTGCTCGCGACTCGCGACTCGCGACTGGATTATAATTCCCACACTGATGCCTCTCGCTTCGGGCCGACGTCTCAACACGTACGAAATTCTCTCTCCGCTCGGCAAAGGCGGCATGGGCGAAGTCTATCTGGCCCGAGATGAAAAGCTCAGGCGCGAAGTGGCGATCAAAGTCCTGCCGGAGGCATTTACCAGTGATCCGGAGCGGCTGACGCGTTTTGAACGCGAAGCACGGCTGCTGGCTTCGTTGAATCATCCAAACATTGCTGGCATTTACGGACTGGAGGAATCCAACGGCATTCGCTTCCTCGTCCTGGAATTTGTCCCCGGCGAAACGCTCGCAGAGCGTCTCGCTCACGGCGCTTTGGACATTGAAGACTCTCTGAAGATCTGCCGCCAGATTGCCGAAGCGCTGGAAGCAGCCCACGAAAAAGGAATCATTCACCGCGACCTGAAGCCGGCCAATATCAAAGTCACTCCCGACGACAAGGTCAAAGTGCTGGACTTCGGCCTGGCCAAGGCCTTTGCTGCCGAAGAGTCTTCCCCCGGTGCTTCGCTTTCTCCGACGCTTACTGTGGCCAGTTTGCGCGAGGGCGTCATCATGGGAACGGCTGCCTACATGAGCCCGGAGCAGGCGCGGGGAAAGCCGCTCGACAAGCGCACCGACATCTGGTCGTTCGGCTGCGTGCTGTATGAATGCCTCACCTCTGTGCGGGCATTCAGCGGCGAGACAGTGACCGACATCATGGCGGCCATCGTTCACAACACTCCCAACTGGGAAGCGCTGCCAGGCGTAACTCCGGCGAACATTCGAACGTTGCTGCGCCGCTGTGTTCACAAGGACCGCAGCCTTCGGCTGCACGATATCGCCGATGCGCGGATTGAAATCGATGAGGCCCTCCACAATCCGTCGGCGCCTTCAGCCACCGTCCTCTATCTCGGAAAACAGCGCCGCCAGCCGCTGACGTGGGTTCTGTTTGGATGCTTGCTTGGTTTATTGATAGGCGCGCTGGCCGCAGGTCTTTTCTGGTGGACTCGAACAGAACCCACAATGCCGTCCGTCGCGCGGTTGTCCGTCAATGTGCCAGACGGCGAGCGGCTGTCGTTTTCCATCCAAGCTTCCATCGCCCTTTCTCCGGACGGGAGCCACGTGGTTTATGTTACCGACCGCAGCGGCGCCACCAGACTGTACCTACGACGCCTTGATCAGTTCGAGGCTACCTTGTTGCCTGGTACAGCGGGAGCCGTACAGCCGTTTTTCTCACCCGACGGCCAATGGGTCGGATTCTTTGCCGATGGCAAGATGAAAAAAGTCGCAATAACGGGCGGCGCGCCCCTTGATATTTGCGACACTCCCACATTAAGCCGAGGGGCGACTTGGGGCCCGGACGGCACGATCTTCTTTACGCCCCAGCCGAACAGAGGCTTATCGCGTGTCTCTGCCTCTGGAGGCACGCCGCAGATCGTTACAACCCCGGACACTTCCAAGGGACAGTTCTCGCATCGCTGG
The DNA here is from genome assembly GCA_051001345.1 of Acidobacteriota bacterium. Classification (GTDB taxonomy): domain Bacteria; phylum Acidobacteriota; class UBA6911; order JACQSX01; family JBPCNK01; genus JBPCNK01. The sequence goes on from JBPCNK010000107.1 coordinate 17,151, forward strand.
CCGGAGCTTTTGCCCGGAGGTGAAGCGGTACTCTTTAGTATGGGCAGAAGCATCGGCAGCGATTGGGACGCTGCCCAGATTGCAATGTTGTCGCTCAAAACGGGGAAGTTGCGAATTCTAGTTGAGGGAGGCAGCAACGCCCGCTACGTCCGTACCGGTCATCTGGTTTTTGCCAGAGCAGCCTCGTTGCTGGCTGTGCCTTTCGACCTTGAACGGTTGGAAGTAACAGGGCCACCCATACCGGTGCTCGACGGAGTCGCTACTTCATCGACTAGTGGAGCGGCGCAGTTTGCCCTTTCCCGCAACGGATCCTTAGCTTATATCCCCGGCGGAGCTGAAGGAGTCGAGCGGACTCTTGTCCTGGTGGATCGACGCGGGCAATCACGGCCTCTGCTGGAACTACGACGAGGGTTTGTTCTACCCCGCTTCTCTCCGGATGATCGCAGAGTGGCAGTGTCCATTGAAGGCGCCAACATGGATATTTGGATCCATGAGATCCAGCGGCCGGCTTCGCTGACCCGGTTCACGTTCGACCCAGGCACCGACGGTTTTGCGGTCTGGAGTCCTGATAGCGCGCGCATCGCCTTTACATCCTTTAGAACGGGACAGGCCGGTCTGTTCTCGAAGGCGTCGGACGGAAGTGGGAACGAGGAAATGCTGCTGTCCGGTGGGGATAGACAGTTTCCCAGTTCGTGGTCTCAGGATGGCCAGTTGTTGGCCTACCACGAAACAAGCAGCCAGACGTCGGGAGACATCTGGATTTTGCCAATGAAGGGGGACCGTAAGCCCCGCGTATTTCTCAATACCCCGTCTGACGAGCGCTGCCCCGTATTCTCCCCAGACGGCAAGTGGCTTGCCTATTCCTCGAATGCAACCGGCCGCAAAGAGATCTACGTGCAGCCTTACCCCGGTCCCGGCGGCAAGTGGCAAATCTCCAGCGAGGGAGGCGAGCAGCCGCTATGGGCGCGTAACGGACGGGAACTTTTCTATCGAAATGGAGACAAGGTAATGATTGTCGCCGTCTCGACACAGCCGACATTCCATTCTTCGACTCCCACGCTATTGTTCGAAGGCCAATACTCCAGGGCTTTTGCCGGCAACTTCACCGACTACGATATTTCTCCCGATGGCCGGCACTTTGTCATGTCAAAGGAACCCGAACAAAAAGGACCAGCCACCCGGGTGAATGTGGTGCTCAACTGGTTTGAAGATCTCAAGCGCAGAGTGCCGGACTAGGGGTCAGGCTTCAGGCTTGAGGCTGCAGGGTCAGTGTGATCGTTCAAGTGGCAAGTGGTCGGTAGCGAGAATACAAGGAAGATGGCACAGCACGTGTGGGCACGGGGCTCCAGCCCTGTGCGCGTTCAAGTTGGAAGTGATCAGTAGCAGGAATACAAGGAAGAGTTGACAGCCGGAGCGCTTTTCTTTGAGCCGCGATGTGCCAGGACCCCGAAACTGCGATCGGCGCCGCAATCAACAGTGCCGCGAGCGATCGCGAGCGGGTCAGCTCCGCCAAATAATCAAAACCACCGGGTTTGCTGCAAGTCCGAGGCTAGGGGCTCAAAGCCGTTCCATCGATTCGTGATCATTCGTGAAATTCGTGAAATTCGTGACTAGGTTTTTTATTTTATGAATAATCCGGGCTAGAAATAGCCACCACGTGCACGAACACGAGCAACGTCCACGAGCACGATGACGTCCACGTACACGTCCTGAAGCCTGACCCCTGAAGCCTGACCCCTAGACATTGACTTCACTCCGAAAACAAAATACCGTTGCCGCTATTGATGACGAGCGATCCCGTCCAGGAACACAAGAAGGACGCCCCACGCAGCGTCGGATTCGGTCTGGTGACGCTTTCAAATTCTCGCGGCGCCGGAGACGACACGTCGGGCGACACGATTCGCGATTTGCTCGAGCAAGCCGGCCACTCCGTCGTTGTGCGCAGCTGGATTCGAGACGATCCCGCTGCGCTGCGGTCGACCCTTGACGAAATGCTTACGCACTCCGAGGTCGGGGCAGTGGTGACTACCGGCGGCACCGGACTCTCCTTGACGGACATCACCATCGAAACAGTGCGGCCGCTTTTCGAAAAAGAGCTGAAAGGCTTTCAGTCTCTGTTTGCCCAGTTGAGTTACAACGAAGTCGGCGGCGCCGCGATGCTGTCACGGGCTACGGCGGGAGTCATCCGCCGCAAGGTGATCTTTTGTCTGCCGGGCAGTCCGGCGGCTTGCCGCCTGGCCATCGAAAGCCTGCTGCTGCCGGAAATCGGACATATCTTGAAAATGCTTGCCTGATGATCGAGCCAATCGACATCGTCGTGGCCCTGCTCATTCGCGACGGCCACGTTCTGATCACGCGCCGCGATCCTCTAGCACACCAGGGCAGGCTGTGGGAATTTCCAGGCGGGAAACTGGAGGCGGGAGAAAGCCTGCTGGATTGTCTTCGCCGCGAGGTCTTCGAAGAGACTGGCGTCAAAGTCGGCCAAGCTGAGCCTTTCCACGAAACGCTTCATCACTATCCCGATCGCAGCGTCCGCCTGCACTTCTTCCTGTGTCCAGTCGACGATAGCTGCTGCCCGGCGACGGGCCGCTGGATACAGACCACCGAGACAAGCCTCTACACCTTTCCTGCGGCCAACCGCGTTGTCCTGGAGCGCCTGGCAGCCCGTCCTTGCAAATAGGTGCGGCGCGAGTAGAATCGAGACGATCTTTACTCTTGCCCTGTGGGAGGGACGATTATGGCTAAAAAGCTCGCTGGGCTTTTGGGATCGTATTTCTTCTGGCTGCTGCGCTGCGGTTTATGCAAGGGGACAATGACATGCTCTACGGCTTGCACGTCGATTCCCGTCACAACCTCGTTCACCTGGTGACCGGCATTGGGTTTTTGGTTACGGCACTCGCTGGCGAGACCTACGCCCGCATGTTTTTTCAGGTTTTCGGGCTCGTGTATGGATTGGTGGCGATCGCAGGTTTCGCTTTGGGAGAGTTGCCTGGTCTTGGTATTCCTCTGAACATGGCCGACAACGTTTTTCACATCGTGGTGTCTTTGGCTTGTCTTCTGATCGGCTTCGTTTTGGCAAAAAGGCCAGTCTGAGGGCCGGTCTGGGCGCGAGACCGGGATGTTGCCGAAACTCCCGGTTTCCGTTGATTGATCCTGCCGTCCCGAGGTAAGCCATGACCCCGACCGCTGCGGCTCACACGGATTTGGATTTCTGGCGCAAGGAATTTCCTTCGGTTGCCAGCTGCGTCTACATGATCAGCCACTCGCTGGGCGCTATGCCGCGGCGCGTCCGTCAGCGGTTGGACGAGTACGCAGAGACGTGGGAACGCCGTGGTATCCGGGCCTGGGAAGAAGGCTGGTGGGAGATGCCCGTCACCGTTGGCAATCTGTTGGGCGAAATACTCGGAGCGCCGCCCGGCTCGATTACGATGCATCAGAACGTCGCCATCGCCGAGGCTGTCGTCATCTCCTGTTTTGACTTCCGGTCTCGGCGCAACAAGGTGGTCTATACCGACATGAATTTCCCGTCGGTCATGTACGCCTACGAGGCGCAGCGCCGCAACGGCGCCCGAATTGAAATGGTTTCCTCCGACGACGGTATCTCGGCTCCAATCGAGCGCCTGTTGGATGCCATCGATGAAGAAACGCTGCTGGTGCCGATCTCCCACGTGCTCTTTCGCAGCTCGTTTATCCAGGACGTCGAAGCGATCGTCCAGCGCGCGCACTCCGTCGGCGCCCATGTGGTTCTCGACATCTACCACTCGGCGGGCACGCTGCCGCTCAATTTGACACAACTGGGCGTCAGTTTCGCCGTCGGCGGTTCGGTAAAATGGCTATGCGGAGGGCCCGGCGCAGGGTATTTGTATGTACGGCCCGACCTGGCCGGACGCCTGCAACCAGCGCTGACCGGTTGGATGGCGCACCAGCACCCATTCGATTTTGAAATCGGCGCCATCCAGTACGCCCCGGACGCCTTTCGTTTTCTCAATGGGACACCCCATATCCCGGCTCTCTACGCTGCGCGCAGTGGTTACGAGATCATTCGCGAAATAGGTGTGCCGGCCATTCGCGCCAAATCGCAGCGCCAGACAGAGCGGATGATTGCCTGGGCCGACGAATTCGGCTTCACCGTCCGCAGTCCGCGCAATCCCGAACACAGAGCCGGCAGCGTCGTCATCGATGTACCCGCCGGCGACCGGGTCTGCCGCGAGCTGATTTTGCGCAATTTCCTGGTGGACTATCGGCCCGAGGCTGGAATCCGAATGGCGCCGCACTTCTACAACACCGACGAGGAAGTCGATGCGGTCATGCGCGAAACCCGACGCATAGTCGCGGGAGAGTAGGATTCGACAATTGGGGATTGGGGGTTGAATTGAGGATTGAGGATTGAGGATTGCGGATTTATTGGGATTGTTGGATTTTGGGTTGGGTTGGCATTTAAGGCTGTTCGCGGCACTGATATCTAGTGATATCAAGTACAACGTCCGACCCATGTGCTTGCACCGTTGATCGCTCCGATGAAAAGGCACGATCGGCAACGCAACTGACAAATCTGGTATCTCATACGATGTATCACGAATATCAGCAATTCAGGTCGTGACGCTATGCGGCTCGGATTGAACGCGCCATTGGATCTATATTAATGATAATGATCGAATAGACCCTGTGAATCTAGCTGTCGAAGCGGCCGCACCACACTGGCAAACCGACCCGAGAGGTGCCTTGGGAGACTCTTCGTCTACTTCTAGTTTGTTACCTATTTCTTTTTAATCATGTAGTTTAATGGAGTTCCATGCCACGAGTTCAAAACAGTATCATTCATATTTCTTGATAAATGCCGTCATGCAATCTTGGAGAAGACAGAAATGTCAGCCTGCTTACTGCCTACTGCCGGCTGCCTACTGCCCTTTGCGTACCGTCGGCTGCCTACCGCCCGCTGCATACTGGCGGCTCCCGACTGGCGGCCCTCCACCGAAGACTGGGCATGACTAGATGATATTAATGATAACGATGGACTAGACCACCCATGGAACCCATAGAGCTCGGTAAGAAAATCAAGCAGGTACGCACCCAGTCGAAAATGCCGCTGAAGACTTTCGCCGGCAAGCTGGGTGTTCCTTATTCGCGTGTGATCGAGTATGAGAAGGGCGAGGCCGTGCCTCCAAACGCCGTGCTGCAGCGACTGGCGCGCCTTACACACGACGTGGACCTGATGGCCGAGTTCCTGCGGCTGGGAGGCCGCGCTGCTCACTTGGCCGAACAGAAGCCGCGCAAGCCCGCGCCGCCTCAGCCCGGCCTTCTTTTCGCTAGTCCGGACGAAAGGCCCAAGCCTCGTCCGGCCCAGGCCGGCGAGGGTCCCCGGGCGGCGCGCGGTGCTCAGCAGCAGGTCGAGGCGCTCATCGGTCAATACGATCAGGGCGGCGGCCGTTACAATCTGCTGCTGATCGACCGCAAGGACCTCAAGCGCCTGGTAGACGACCTCCTGGGCCTTTTCAAATAATCGCGAGTTGCGAGTCGCGAGTCGCGAGTTGCGAGTCGCCGGTCGCGGGCCCGCTAGTCGCAGGAGACTCTCAATCCGCAACCCCAATCCGCAATCCAATCCTCAATTCTCCAATCCACAATCGTCAATCAACTCGGCAATCCGAAATCCCCAATCCAAAAATTAAATCCCCAATCCCCAATCCCCAATCCCCAATTGTCGCAGGCGTACTATAATTCCAATCCAAGGTCAGTCCACCGGAGTTAAATGATCGGAAAGACGATCGGCCAGTACCGCATCGATGCCAAGCTCGGCCAAGGGGGCATGGGTACCGTTTACCGCGCCGAAGACCTGCGCTTGCGCCGAACGGTCGCCATCAAGTTTCTTCACCACGGCAGCACGGGTCCTCGGATTCTCCAGGAAGCTCGAGCCGCATCACGGCTGACCCACGCCAACGTCACGACCATCTACGAAGTCGGCGAAGAGGACGGCGCCGAGTTCATCGTCATGGAGTATGTCGAAGGAACGTCGTTGGCCGCGCGCCTGCGCGCAGGGCCGTTGCCGCTTGGGAAAACGCTCTCGATTGCCCAACAGGTGGCCGCGGCGCTTGCCGGCGCCGAAGAACGCGGCATCGTTCACCGCGATCTGAAGCCGCCCAACATCATGATCACACCCGCCGGGCAGGTTAAGATCCTGGACTTTGGGCTGGCCAAGGTTCATCTGGACGATCAGGACGAAACCGAAACCATGAGCCACATTTCGACTCCGGGCTCGGCGCAGGGCACACTCGCCTACATTGCTCCGGAGCGCCTGGACGGAAAACCTGCGACGATCCAAAGCGACCTGTTTTCGTTCGGAATCGTTCTTTACGAGATGCTCACCGGCCGGCACCCCTTCCGCAAGGAGACTCCGACGGCGACACTGAAGAGCATCGCCATGGAGAATCCGCCGCCGGTCGGGAGTCTCCGGCTACCCATCCCGTCTCAATTGGCCGGCCTGGTCACACGCTGTCTTCAAAAGGATCCGGCGCAACGTCCTGCCCATGCGCGCGATGTAGAACAGGCGCTTGAAAGACTCGGCGCCGTTCCCCAGACGGTACCTGTGGCTGCACGCAGGAAAAAGCCCTGGATCATTGCCGCCGGGGCGCTGGTGCTGGTGTTTGCCATTTACTGGGTAGCCCAGCAAGCTCGCAGTCAGATCAACCCGTCGCGCAAGATTGTTTTGGTTCTTCCGCAAGCCGGATCCAGCGGTGCGCAGAGCGACGACGCCTGGACTGTCAGCAATCTTCTCAATCAAAAGGCGGAAACGTACGAGAGGATTCGTCCGATTCCGGTCCGCCAGGTTCGCGACATACTTCGGCAGTTGAAGAAGGATCCAGACCAGCCCGTCGACGAACAAACGGCGCGGGCCTTGAGCCAGCGCCTGGAACCCGATTACGTTTTGCTCGCTTCGGTCAACCAGTTTCACAAGAGTTTTACCGTTCACGGTTCCTTCATCGAGCCACTCAAGTGGGAATCCTTGCAGGCTTGGGATGTCACCGGAAGCGATATCGAGACTGAGCTTTTTCCCAAGGTCGACGACTTGGCGCGCTTCTTTTTCAAAGAAAAGCTTGAATTGGTTTCACGGCGGCAACCGGTCAGATCCGGTAGTACCCGCAGCGCGGCGGCCACACGAAATTTCCTCCTGGGCGAGTATGCGGAAGCAGATTTCGATTTCGAAAAGGCGGCCGATTATCTGCAAGAGGCGGTCCGTGCCGACCCGCATTTTGCTTTGGCCTGGGCTCGCCTCGCATTGGTCCGGTCCGAGGCGCGCCGGCCCCGTGAGGAAATTGAAGAAGCCCGGCGTCGTGCTCTGGCTGAAGTGGGATCGGCCGGCGATGACGACAAGTTCATGATCCGCTTTGTCGATTCGATCCTGCGCGACGATAAAGCAGGTTCTTTGGCGGCTGTCGATACGATTCTGGAACGCTACGATCACGACGAATGGGCTCTGGGACTGGCCGGCGACCTGGCTCAATTGTATCGGGAGTGGAACAGGGCGATGCGGGCAGGCCATGCCCTGGAGAATACCAATCCCTATTCGCACTACGCGCAGGAGGTTCTGGCTGCTTCCTTCCTGGAATTGCGGCGATGGGACGAGGCATGGAACAGCCTTGAACGGTTGCGGGAGGTCGCGCCGTATCGGGCCAGCACGTACGACACGATCGGCTATTTCCATCTTGTCCGGGGAGGTTACGAACTGGCCTTGAAGGAGTTCACGCAGGCTGAAAGCCTACAAAGCGGGTTTGCGCTCAATCGCCAGGGGCTCTGCCTGGAGGCAATGGGGCGATGCGCCGAGGCAAAGCAGTTGTACGAAAAGAGGCTTGTCATGCCGGGCGCCCCGCGTGTGATCTCGGTGGCACGACTGGGCCTGGCTCGCGCAGCCCTCTGTCAGGGAGATCTGGCCGGCGCCGGGCGAATCCTCGATCAGCTTTTGGCCGAAGGGGCGGCGCGCGCCGAGGTATTCAATCTTAAGGGAGACCTTCTTCTCGCCCAGAACAACACGGCGCAGTTGCAAGAGCTGATCCGTCGTATGGAACGAGTGCATCCCGAGAGCTCGTATTTGTTCAGGCTTCGCGGACGGCTGATGTTGGCCGAAGGCAAGAGTTTGGGAGGGCTGTCGCTGTTAAACCAGGCGGCAGCGACAGCTGGAGCCGGAGAGGCCGCTTATTTCTATTGCGACGCCGGAAAGGCCGCGTTAGAGTGTGAAAAACCCGAGCAGGCTATCATAGCTTTCAACAAAGCGCGTGAAATCTGCCGCCGAAATGCAATGGCGTGTCTGGGCTTGGCGACCGCACGGGAACAGAGTTCACCCGTGCGCGCAGCCCGGGACCGCAAGGAGTTCGAGAAAATCTGGGAGAAGGCCGACCCTGAAGTCCGGGAACGAGAATTGAAGCGCTTTCGTGCGTTGGCAACAACTGCGATCTCAGAACCTCGGCCGTCAGGCGGCAGGCCAATGGATAGGCAACAATGAAAACAGGGGTCAGGATTCAGGGGTCAGGCTCCAGGCGCGCGTGTGTCCAAGCACGTGTGGGCACAGGGCTCGTGCCCTGGGCGCGTTCAAGTGGCAAGTGCTCAGTAGCAAGAATACAAGGAAGATGCGGCAGCAGGTGTGGGCACAGGGCTCCAGCCCTGTGCGCTTTTCTTGGAAAGTCGCACCTCTTGTCGATTCGAAGTGGTGGTAACACATGAAGCGCCTCACCCTTCACCTGACTGATCGCTGCAACCTGTCCTGTCAATACTGCTACCAGGACCGCTCCGCTCGCGGGCGGCTATGCTGGGAGTGGATCGAGAAGTCGGTACGGTTGGCCTTCACGGATCTCGATCCACGTCTGAAAATCTATTTTTACGGAGGCGAGCCGCTGCTCGAGTGGGACTCGATTGTGCGAACAGTCGGGCTGGTTCGTTTGCTGCAACAGGAAAGCTACAAGGAAGTCTCCTACGGGTTGACGACCAACGGGCTGTTGCTTGACGAAGAGCGCTTGCGCTTCTTCGATTCGATTCGGACCGACGTTTTGCTCAGCCTGGACGGCGATCGCCACTCACACGAGTCGGGCCGTGGCGCCGCGACATTTGACCGGGTCTGTGAAGTAATCGACCAAGTGCGCCGCTATGAAGGGATCCAGCTGCGCATCAACGCGGTGATCCATCCCTGGAACGTTGAGTACCTCGAGCAATCTGTTCGTTTCCTTTCCAGTCTGCCGGTTTCCCGGTACGAGTTTCTGCTGGATTCGCTCAACCCCTGGACGATGCCGCAACTGCGGGCGCTGGCTCGCCAGTTTCGCTCGCTGTACAACTGGTGCTCCAACGAGGTCGCAGCGGGCCGGAGCGTTCCCTTTCCGAACTTCGAGCACGGCAGCTTCAAACGCCCCTACCAGTGCAGCGGAGTCCGCGATAGTTGGGTGATCACGCCCGAGGGAAAGATCTTCGACTGTGTGATGCGCACACCCAAATGGAGGTTTGGCCGGAAAGAAGAATTTGACCGTTTCGTTCTGGGCGATTTGAGTACCAACCCCGACGAGCTGCCGGGCAACGAGGCGGCCGGCCGGATCGATCACCTGCCGGAGACCGCCGACCAGTCGCATCGCCGCAGTGGATCGTTCGTCTGTCGCGATTGTCGTTGTGTCAATCGCTGTGTCATCTGCCCGTCGGTGTGCCAGCAAGCGACAGGCAGCTTTCTGGAAGTCCCTCGATCCCAGTGTATTTTCACCAAACTATGCTGCTATTACTCCGACCGGCTCGCAAGCCTGAAGGACAACGCGGCACAACCAGGAGGAAGCTATGGAACCCGAATCTCCCAAGAAACGCTACGCGGAAGTCAAAGACTCTCTAGATAGAATCAGAAAGGCTCTGGGTGGATCAGCGAGTGCGAGGGAAGGGGTGGCACACCTGGACTGGATCGAGTCTCAGGTCGACATGTGCCGGTGGCCCCTCGAGGAGATCGACCCCGGATGTCCTCAAGATCCCGTTGGCGTCGCCGACAACCGGTTAAGAAGCGTCATTCCGCGCGCGGGAAAGTAATCGAGATTACTTTCCCATTCGCTTGAACAGCTCCGCGGCCTGACGCCGGCTGACCTCTAGTTCTGCGCCATTCCTCAGCGTGAGCTGGTAGCTGCCCTGAAACAGCGGAGAGATCTCCCGCACCTGATTCAGATTGACGATCGACTGGCGGTGGGTCCGAAAGAATATTCGAGCGTCCACTTGCGATTCTAGTTCGCTCAGCGTGGCGTTGACCCAGTAGCGTCCGTCGGCCGCCAGTACATAAGTGATCCCCTGTTCCGCTTTGAAGGCCAGCACATCCGGCTCCTGGATTAGGAAGATCTTTTTCCCCTTGCGTCCGAGGAAACGCCGCAGTGGCGCCGCCGTCTCCTGGATTTGGTGAGCCGCCTGCGCCAGAGCGTTCTGATACGGTTTGGGTCTTTCCAGGTGCGCCCGGGCGCGTCCGAGCGCTTCACCGAGGCGCTCGCTCTTGACGGGCTTCAACAGATAGTCGACCGCATGCACTTCAAAAGCTTCGACGGCATAGCGGTCGTAGGCCGTGCAGAACACGATGCAGGGCAGCGCCTCTACCTGCAGTGACCGGACCACTTCGATGCCGTTGCAGCCGGGCATTTCGACATCCAGGAAAACGACATCGGGCTGGAGCGTTTCAATCGCTTCGAGAGCCGCCACTCCGTCTTCGGCTTCACCGATCACGTGCGCTTCGGGAAACTGCTTGAGCATTTGCCCGAGCCGCTGCCGCGCCAGTGCTTCGTCGTCGGCCAGGAGTATTTTCATGAGCGTTAAACCGTCTGAATTTGGGTGCTAATGGACTGTAACATCTGAATTGGTACCAACAATATTGATCCGCCTCCGCAGGCGGCATGGGAACACTGGGGCCGATTTTTGACCGGCTTCCCCACAAAGACACAGAGGACACAGAAGAACACAGAGAAAAGCGGGCTTACAAATCTTATGAACTGCGATCACAGCAGCGATGACCGCCTCAGTGAGTTCGTTGAAATGCATACTTTGAATTACGGGCAGCCGGTCGTTTGTACGAAGTTTTTCTCTGTGCTCTCTCTGTGATCTCTGTGTCTCTGTGGTGAAGCCGTTTTTCACCGCACCGCAGAACGTCACTAGGATCAATGTCGTTGGTATCAATTCAGACAGAGAACGGAACCACGATCTTGACCTCGGTCCCTCCGCCCGAGCGGCTTGCAATCAGAACTTCGCCCTGTTCCCCAAATTGTGTCTTGACCCGATCACGCACTCCGCGCAAACCAAAGCCTTCTTTCCACAGCCTGTCGGCCAACGCTGGATCGAAGCCACTGCCGTCGTCACGGACCACGATCTCAACGCCCTTGCCGTTGCGGCGTGCCTCCAGCGTAATCGTTCCGCCTTCACGGCGAGGGGCGATCCCGTGCTTGATTGCGTTTTCGACCACCGGCTGCAAAATCATTCCGGGCACCCGGGTTGATCCGACCTCGGGGGCGACATCTTCAACAAATTTCAACTTATCGCCGAAGCGCACGCGCTCGATCTGCAGGTAGGCCCGCACAAACTGAAGTTCGTCGGCCAGAGAAATAGTCTCCGATTCGGAGCGGTGCAGCGTAAACCGAAACACGTCGGCCAACCTTTCCACCATGCGCTCGGCCCGATCGGGATCGGCCGGCACCAGGGCTGCGATCGTATTCAGCGCGTTGAAGAGAAAGTGGGGATTGACCTGTGAGCGCAGCGCCTTGAGCTCGGAACGGCTGGCCAGCATCTCCAGTTCCTGCTGCCTGCGTTGCTGTTCGGCCTGCTTTCGGAGTAATCGAAGATTGACCAGCGCCAGCGCCATCTGGTCGAGCAGGATCTTCAGCAGCCCGCTATCCTCGCTTAAATACGGTTCGCGCGAAGGCCGGGGTCCCAACTCGACAGTCCCCAGGCGTTCCCCTGCCGCCACAACCGGCGCCACCAGGCCGCGGCTCACGGCATTCTCATCGCGTCCAGTGTCGGCCGAATTGCTATCGAGTCGCACCGTGGCGTGGCGAGCTGAAAAAATTCGCTGCAACGACTCCTCCGCTTTGGACACCAGGTCCGATTCCTGGGTGGCATTTAGCGCCGAGGAAAAATCAGCCAACGCTTCTGCGCGACTGTAGCGCCGTCCGAACAGGTGGCGATCGATCCAGACCTCCAATGGCTGGCGCAAGAAAAGGAGGACCACAAAGAGGGGCGCCAACAGTGCAATCTGAGTAACCGGAGACACACCCTGCCTAAACACCCAATGAACCGCCACCGTGCCGATGCTGACTCCCAGGACGACCACTGCGATTTTCTTGATCAGAACGTCGAGAAACGCCGCGCGCGCTTCGTAATAGAACGACACCAGGATGAACGGAAGCGGAAGGGCCCGGGCCAGCACCGACGCATATTGGATCAACGTCCCCTCTTTTCGGCTCGTCGCAAAGAAAAAGGGCACGCAAATGAGCACGAAAAAGGTGAACAGCGCAATGTGCCAACGCCGGTAAGCCAGCTGGTCCGATGGTTCCTCCAACTCGCAATAGGGGCCGCGATCGCGAGCCATGAGCCAGCCGCAGCCCAATCCGCATAGTAGAAAGTCCAGCGAAAAACCATAGCCAAACAGCCAGTACGGAAACCCCCTGAGCGCCGCCGGCATTTGGAAAATCCTGATCGTCAGGACCAGATCTGTCAGCAACATTCCGCAAGAGAGTCCCCAAACCACAGCCCGTAACAGACGGATGCCGCGCTGAAGAGACACCTTGTGCTCCGCGCAGGCCATCTCGAGAATCACGGGTGGGAAGATGGGTGTCATCCAGAGCGTCAACAGCCCAATGGTCCGGACCAGGTACCCCTTTTGAGGGTAAAACACCAGGAGGAAACTCTGGGTGGCGTTGACGTAGAACCACACCGCGGCAAACAGCAGCATGAAGACCTGAAGGCGTTCGAGCCGCGGTCGTGCTGCTGTGAAATAACGGCGCCAGTCGATCAGCAGGCTAAATCCCGTGCAAACAAGCGCGCCGAATGTGAACAGGATCAGGCCGAGGACGTCACTCACCTTTCTCTTTCCTCAGATCAATGCGCTCAACCAAAACAATAACTTCAGGACTGCGATCAGGATTTTCATGGCGCCCTCCAGCGTTGCCCATTTGGCTGTTACTATAGACTTTTGACGCTTGCAGGCATCCTTAAAGCGATGAGCGGTCGAACTGACCGGATAAGCGGCGGATTATGGGTACCGAGCAAGCGGGCAATCAGTGGTTCCAAGTTGGTTGCTGAATTTTGGTATGGCGGCCCAAATTATTGAGTGAGGTAATCATGTTTTCAAAGCTAAGACTTTCAGCAGGATTTGTGGTTGTGTTCGGTTTCTTCTGCGGCCTGCAGGGCTCCGATCTTCGTTTTCCCCATTTTGCACAGGGAACGTCGGGGACCGGCTTCTGGGTCACCGAAATCGTCTTTCAAAACGTCAGTAACACAACATCATCTGGCGTCATCTACTTCCGGAACGATGCGGGGGCGCCATTGTTTGTGTCGTTTGAAGGCGGCTTCGGAGGCACAAGCCTTTCCTACCAACTGCGAGGCGGCGAGTCTGCCGTCCTGACTTCGGGCGGCCCCGGTCCGCTGCTGACCGGCTGGGTCGAGTTTGATGAAGTGTCTGGCTCGGGCCTGACCGGAGTGCTCACCTTCACTTTCTACGAGAACATTAAGCCGTTTTGGCAAAGCAACCTGGCAACGACCGAAGTCGCCGTTCTTCCCAGCCCACTCAGCCGGTCGTTTGTCATTCCGGTGGATTACCACCAGTCTCCGATTTTGAGCCCGTTGCCCCCTGCCAACACGGGCATCGCGATTGTGAACCCACTTGAAACGGTACAACCCACTGCCGGACCCGCCGTTCCAAGCCGGCTCAATATTGCGCTGCTACTGGTCGACTCTTCGGGAAGTCTGGTGCGCTCTGCCAAAATCCTGGACATCGGCCCCTTCAATCACTCAGCCAAATTCATCCACGAGTTCATGGCTGGGTTGCCTCCCACTTTCAAAGGATCACTCATCATAGTGGCCGGCAACACTCTGAGCACCGGCGCGGCCGAAAGTGGAGACCAGGCAGTGCTGGTGGGTCTGAAACTGAAGAACGGACTGTTCTCTTCGATACCCGCCAATACTTCGTTCTTTCTGCCGGCCGTGACGCCGCGAACTGCCGAGACTGGAGCGGACAACAACTCCACCGCAGGGGCCTTTCCTCTAACAGTGCTGCCCAGTTCGGTTGAAGGCTCCATATCGGTCGCCGGCGATCGCGACTTCTACGCCGTCAATCTCAACCAGAACGATCTGCTGGTCGCGCACCTGGAAAATACCGGGACGCACGCCACGTTTGCACCGGAGCTGATGATTCGAAATCTGACCGTGGCGCTGGAGTCATTCCTGCCGGGCGAGCCGATCGTTTTTCGCGCGCCGGCTACGGGAACCTTCTACCTCAACGTCGGTGATAGCGGCGACAACGACGGCGGTCCAACAGCGACATACCGCCTGACGGTCGTACGCGTGCAGTAAGGCCGAGCGTACCGAGCCGCGCGCGTAAGCAAGCGGGCAATCAGTGACTCCAAGTCGGTTGCTGGAGATGAACCCGCACACCGGGCCGCGCAGTACAGAGCCGCGCGCGTAAGCAAGCGGGCAATC
>JBPCNK010000108.1:0-17470 GCA_051001345.1 Acidobacteriota bacterium
GTTGATTTGGTCCATGGGCGAATCCGTCGAATCTGTGTCCCAGACGCCCTTCTGCTTGACGACTCGGTGGTTGGTAACAAGTGACTCGACACTGGCCCGGACTATCAGCCGCCAGCCCAGCCAGATCAGAGGTAACAACACGACCAGCAGCGGCCAGCCGGCCTGCAGATAATAGGCCAGCCAGATCGCCAGAATGGCGACAACCAAGCCGGCCAGCATCGGACCGGCTACCGTCAGCCAATGCGGATGCTGATAGATAAGGACCTCTTCGCCCTCTTGCAGCTGTTCTTTTCCGAAGGACATGGTTGCTCCTGCGAAAACGTAACATAATTTTAGAAAAATCCACAGTCAATCGGCAATCGGCAGTAGGCAGAGGGCAATTGACTCCCATTCGGTACTGCCTGCTGCCTGCTGCCTACTGCCTACTGGCAGTTCAGATCTTCCCAGTCAAAATCTCGCTGAGTCTTGCGGTAAATTCGCTGCGCGGGACGACTTTGTCGATGCCGGCCTCCCGGGCCTGCTGTTGCAACGCGAAGTCGACGTGGGACAGATACCCCAAGACGGAGATTTCAGAAGTGGCAGCCGAGCGCTTCAACCCGCGCACAACTTCGACCGGATCCAAAGACTGCTGGCTCAAATCGACCAGGACCAAACCGGGAGACTCCTGGGCAATCGCCTGATGCAGCGACTCTGCAGTGGTGAAAAAGCAAACGTCAACGCCAGCATGACGGGCCGTCTCGCGAATGCGCGCCGTGAAGATGAGGTCAGCGATCAGTGCGTAGATTTTCATGGGGAGTGATCCTTCACCGCAGAGACGCACCGCGGCGTAGTCGCAACCGTATGCCGTATGCCGGCGCCCTCCGCCCTGTTGCTGGTTCATCTGGCGACTGGCGACCGGCGACTGGCGACTGCTACTCACTGGTCCTGATATTCCTCCAGCCAGGCCATCTGGATCGTTTCCAGCTTAGCTTCATTGGAAGCAGTTGGATCGTCGTCGAACCCGTCCAACTCGATGACCCACTTATGGAGATCCGTGAAGCGTACCGACAGCGGATCCAGATCTGGAAACTTCTCCAGCAGCCGGATTCCTATCTCTTCCGAGTCCGTCCATTTGATCTTTCGGTTCATCGGCTACACCTCGTCAACATTTCTACTTGTCAATGCGGAGCGCACGGCTGTGTTCATCACTTCTTCGGCCAGGTGATGGGCAACCCGATTGAGCGCTTCGACTTTCTCCTGGATGACGCGATGATCGGGCGTTCCCATCACGGCACGCAACTGCCGGATGGCCTCGACAATTTTGGTTCTCTCGACATTCTCCAGTTGTTGGTAAACCTCCTGGCGCATGATCTTGTCGAGTGCCATCAGCACTTTTTCCGCTTCCACCTTGGCTTCGACCGCCAGCCTGCGTTCAATATCCTGTTCGGCATACTCGAAGGATTCAAGCAGCATGCGCTCGACTTCTTCATCGGTCAGTCCGTAGGAAGGCTTGACCTCGATGGAGGACTCTCGACCTGTGCGCAGTTCCGTGGCCGTCACACCCAGGATTCCGTTGGCGTCGACCTGGAATCGCACTTCCACTTTCGGCAACCCGGCCGGCATGGGCGGGATTCCCTTCAGTGTGAACTTGCCCAGGCTGCGGCAATCCTGCACCAACTCCCGCTCGCCTTGCACGACATGGATCTCGACACCGGTCTGGCTGTCGGCAAACGTCGTGAACTGCTCGACGGCGCTGGCTGGGATCGTCGAATTGCGATGGATCAGCTTGCTGACCACTCCGCCCATTGTTTCAATTCCCAGCGACAACGGGATCACATCGAGCAAGAGCATGTCGGTGACACCTCCGGCCAGGATATCGGCTTGCACGGCGGCTCCGAGCGCAACGACCTCGTCCGGGTTGAGTTCGATGTGGGGTTTTCGCGCGAAGGTCTCTTCCACGCGCTTGCGCACCAGGGGAATTCGCGTGGAACCTCCGACCAGGATGACCTCGTCAATGTCCTCGGCCTTCAATCCGGCGTCTTCGAGTGCCCGCCTGCACGGCTCGATGGTCCGTTCGATGGTAGCCGCAATGCGCCCTTCGAATTCCGCCCGGGTCATCTCGCGCCGATAGCGCACCGTCAGGTCCGGGCTGGTCCATGAAATCAGGCCGGAGTCACGATCCGAGAGCGTGACCTTGGCCTCGATGACCGATTGGCGCAATTGCTGCACGGCGGAATGATCGGTTCTTAGATCGAGACCAACCTGGCCACGGATCTCTCCAAGCGCCATTTCGAGCAAAGCATTATCGATGTCGTCGCCCCCAAGATGAGTGTCTCCGTTGGTCGACCGGACTTCGAAGATGCCGTCCTTCAGCTTGAGAATGGAAACATCAAAGGTGCCTCCGCCGAAGTCGTAAACGGCTACGGTTGCTTCCTGTCGCTTATCGATGCCGTAGGCCAGCGCGGCGGCGGTAGGTTCATTGACGATTCGCAGGACGTCGAGCCCCGCAATCCGGCCGGCGTCCCGCGTGGCCTGCCGCTGGCTGTCGTTGAAGTAGGCCGGAACGGTGATGACTGCCTGCTCGATCGATTCGCCGAAATACTTCTCGGCGCGCTGCTTTAACTCGCGCAGGATCAGCGCCGACAACTCGGGCGGAGTCCACTCACGCTCGTCCAGACGGATTCGGATCACACCCTGGCGATCGACAACGTCGAACGGAAGAAGTTTGAGATCTTCCTTGATGTCCTCGCGCCCTTTTCCCATAAACCGTTTGATCGAATAGACGACGTTGTGGGGCTCGCTGACCAGCCTGGCTTGCGCTTCATATCCGACGCGCGTTGCTTCGTTGCGGCTGAAATGCACCACCGACGGCAGCAAAGCGCGTCCCTCGACATCGGCGATGACGCGCGGCCGGCCCCCGTCCATGAACGCCACCAGGCTGTTGGTTGTTCCCAGATCGATTCCGACCACTCTTGGCATCGTTTCCCTCAGGCTAGTGGACTGTAACATCTGAATTGATACCAACAACATTGATCCTAGTGACGCTCTGCGGTGCAGTGAAAACCGGCTTCACCACAGAGACCCCGCGTGGCATAGCGCAACCGTATGCCGTATGCCGTATGCCGGCGCTGCCTACTGCCGGCTGCCGATTTTGGTTGCGGCTATGCCGCGCTGTGTCTCTGTGGTGAAGCCGGTCAAAAATCGGCCCCAGTTCTCCCCTAGCCGCCCGCGGAGGCGGATCAATGTTGTGGCTACCAATTCAGTTGTTACAGGCAACTAGACGGCCACTTCCGTTTCAATCGAACTCAGCAGGTTTGTCACGTAACTGCGCTGCGACAACCACTCCCCGATGCGATCAAGCAGTTTGTCTCGCCCGGCCGCATCATCGCCCCGCTCGACAAGCTGGTCCCAGTCGGCGATGAGTTGTTGCTGTTGTTCCTCCAACCGGCATCGTTTCGATTCAACTCGTGCTGCCGTCTGTTCGAGCGCGGCACGCGCCGCGTCGATTCCCTCGCTGCGTGCGCTCTGGCGCAGGGACCGAATTTCCTCCAATTGCAGATTCAAGTCGAACACTTCTTCGAGCAGATCGGCCGGTGGGCTGGACCGCAGCTCCGCGGGACGGCCTTCCACTTCCATCAGGTACTGCATGCGCGAAACCGGGTCGCGCAAAACGCGGTAGGCGTCGTTGAGCAGCGATGCTCGTTCGACACTGAAACGGCGTTCCCGATCCGGCTTGAGCTGAAAATAGTCCGGATGAAACTTCCGGCTCAACTCGTGGAATGTCTTCTCCAGGGCGGAGCGGTCGAGTCCGAGCCGGCGAGGACAGCCGAAGAACGAGAAATAGTCCTGGCCAGGCGTCACCGGTTGGATTTTTCCGCAGCCCGGACAAAAATGCGAACGATCGGAAGGTTGCCCACAGTTCCAGCATGCCATAGGGGTCAGGGGTCAGGCTTCAGGGGTCAGGGGTAGGCTTCAGGCTTCAGGCTTCAGGCTTCAGGCTTCAGGCTTCAGGGATTGCGAATTGTAGATTTGAATCGGAATCCGCAATCGCCGATGAATTCGCAATCAGAAATCCGAAATTCCCTGAACCCTGAACCCTGAATCCTGACCCCTGCTCTTTGACTAAATCGAAAAGGAGCTACCGCAACCGCAGGTCTTGGCGGCGTTGGGGTTGACAAAGACAAATCCGCGCTGCATCAAACTGTCGTTGTAATCCAAAGTCATGTTGTTCAGGTAAAGATAACTCTTAATATCGCAGAAGAGTTTGACCCCTTCGTGCTCAAAGACTTTGTCGCCCTGGCGTTGTTTGGTCTCGATGCTCATGGTGTAGCTGAGGCCGGAACAACCCCCTCCCTGAACCCCAATGCGCAGCCCTCCCTCGGGTACCGGTTGCTTCTCGACCAGCTCGCGAATCTGCTGGGCCGCCTTATCAGAGACATTAATCGCCATACAACCGTCTTCTCACCAAAAAAAGCCGCAGGCTAGAAGCCCGCGCCCTTCTCCACAGGCTAGAAGCCTGTGCTGCCTAATTGAGCCCCTTTTTTTTCTTGTAGTCGGTAATGGCCGCCTTGATCGCATCCTCTGCCAAAACCGAACAGTGAATCTTGACGGGGGGGAGATTCAGTTCCTTGACGATCTCAGTGTTTCTAATCGCCAGTGCCTGATCGACGCTCTTGCCTTTGACCCATTCGGTTGCCAGGCTAGAGCTGGCGATAGCGCTGCCGCACCCGAACGTCTTGAACTTGGCGTCTTCGATGATGTTGGTCTGCGCGTTGACCTTCAGTTGCAGCTTCATTACGTCGCCGCATTCAGGAGCGCCCACCAGGCCGGTGCCGACATTTTCGTCCTTCTGGTCGAAACTGCCGACATTGCGCGGGTGGTTGAAATGATCGATGACTTTGTCTGAATAGGACATTTGATTCTCCTTTTGCTTGGCCGCTCCCTTACGGTCGCGGCTCTGTTATGGTCGCGGCTGAGCTGGTCGCGGCTGAGCTGGTCGCAGCTGAGCTGGTCGCGGCTCTGTCATGGCGGATCTGTCGTGCACTCAGTCGGCCGCCCAGTTGACTGACTTCAAGTCGACGCCCGCCTTGGCCATCTCATAGAGCGGCGACATTTCTCTCAAACGATCGACCGATTCAGCCACGCGCGAGACCGTGTAGTCGATTTCTTCTTCCGTATTGAACCGCCCCAGGCCGAAGCGGATCGACGTATGGGCCAGGTCTTCGCCAACGCCCAGCGCTTTGAGCACGTAGGAGGGCTCCAGACTGGCCGACGTACAGGCCGAGCCCGATGAAACGGCGATGTCGTTGATGCTCATCAGCATCGACTCGCCTTCCACATAGGCGAAACTGATGTTGAGATTGTTCGGGAGCCGATGCTCGAGGCTGCCGTTGACATAGATCTCGTCGATGCGGCTGGACAAGTCGTTGTACAACTTCTCCCGCAGACCTCGCATGCGCTTGTTCTCCTCGGGCAATTCGCGTTCGGCTACTTCACAGGCTGCGCCCAGTCCGACGATTCCCGGAACGTTGAGCGTACCGGAACGCATGCCGCGTTCGTGCCCTCCGCCGTCAATGAGCGGCGCCAGTTGCACGCGCGGACCCTTCTTGCGCACGTACAGCGCGCCGGCGCCCTTGGGCCCGTACATCTTGTGCGCCGAAATGGAAGCCAGATCAACTCCCATCGCTTCGACGTTGAACGGGATTTTTCCTACGGCCTGTGTCGCGTCCGTGTGGAAAAAGATGCCTTTCTCTTTGGCAACCTTTCCGATCTCGGCGATTGGATGCAGCACGCCGATTTCGTTGTTGGCTGCCATCAGGGTAATCAGGATCGTCTTGTCGGTCAGCGCCTTGCGGACGTCATCGGCTGAAACCAGCCCGTCAGACCCGACCGGCAAATACGTCACGCGAAATCCTTCCGTCTCCAGGTGCTTGCATGTATCCAGGACTGCCTTGTGCTCGGTCGCGCAGGTAATAATGTGGTCGCCCTTCTCGCGGTACATGTGGGCAACACCCTTGATGGCCAGATTATTCGATTCGGTCGCGCCGCTGGTAAACACAATCTCCTTGGACTTGGCTCCAATGATCCGAGCTACCTGGTCGCGCGCATTTTCGACGCCCTGTTCGGCCTGCCAGCCGAACGAATGATTGCGGCTTGCGGCATTTCCAAAGTTGGTGGTGAAGTAGGGCAACATGGCGTCAAGAACCCGCGGGTCTACGGGTGTCGTCGCGTGGTTGTCCAAGTAGATGGGAAGCTTCATTGGTTCTCCTTCATTTCACTTCTTCCTTCGCCAGCGCCTTGCTGACGCGCGCGTTTCGGTTCAGTTCGTCATTTTCGAAATCGTCAGCTGGGACAAAAACTGTACAATGTTCTCGTTGAGCTTGCGTAGGGGATCCCGCACCGTGCAGCGTGAAAACTGCAGACAAGCCGACTCATCGTCAAATCCGCAGGCAGCCAAAGAGAACGGCCCGTCGACGGCTTCGATGACTTCGGCGGCGCTGATGTCGCTGGGCAACCGGCCCAGGGTATAGCCGCCGTGGCTGCCGTGATGGGAGATCACCAATCCTTTGCGCGCCAGTGACTGCAGGATCTTGGCCATCAGCTCGGACGGAATCTCGTAGGTTTCGGAAATCTCCTTGGCCGAACAAATCAACGCAGACCGTTCCGCCAGATGCTTCATTGCGATCAGACCGTAGTCGGCACGCTTGGTCAGCTGCAGCATAGTCTCGCTCCTGATATCGGATAGAAACAGTCGGATTCGACTGCCCTCGATCGGACTGCCCGAGGCAAAGCACAATGACTGAAGCACTTACCTAAAGTCGGACTAAATAGGTCCGATATCAATATTTATATTACCGCAAGGGGTTCAGGCCAGTCAAGAAGGGATTTGTGCGGCGTTCCCGGCCCAACGTGGAGGCCGGACCATGTCCCGGGTAAATGGTCTTTTCGTCTCCAAGTCCCAGCAAGACGCGTGAAATCGACCGGATCAGAGCCGTCGGATCTGCGCCTGGCAGGTCGGTCCTTCCCACCGATCCGGCAAACAGAGTGTCTCCGACAAACAGGTGTTCACCCATCTGGAGGCAGACGCCGCCGGGCGAGTGGCCCGGGGTGTGGTGGACTTGGAATTCCAGCTCCTGGCCGACGCGAATGGGGACTCCCGGCACCAGGAAGTGGTCGACCGGTGGCGCCGGGCCGTAGTCCAGTCCCAACCACTTGCCCTGTTCGGGCAACTTCTCGTAGATCGGCAGGTCGTCCCGATGCAGGTAAATGGGCGCCCCGCTCGCTTGCTTGGCCCGGGCGACTCCGCTGATGTGGTCCACGTGGGCGTGCGTCAGCAGAATGTGCGTGACTCTACAGCCGACCTTCTTGATCGTCTCAAGCATCAGCTCGACTTCGTCGCCGGGATCAAGATAGGCGGCCTCCAGCGTTTGGTCGCACACGACCAGATAAGCGTTCTTCAAGAAGGGTTCGATTGCGTGTGTCAGAAGTTTCATTGGGCGTTTGCCCTCCCGGCGGCCAGCAGATCCGAGAGGCTCTCGATGCGCCTCCATTGCGCATTGCGATTGCGACCGGCGCGGTCCACCAGCACGGCGTTCATTCCTGCGGCCTGAGCGCCGGCGCAGTCCTGACGGGGGTCATCCCCGACATGCAGGCTCATGGCGGCCGCAGCACCCGCCTGGCCAAGCGCCGCCTCGAAGATCTGCCCGTCGGGCTTGGCGGCGCCCACGCGACTGGAAATTGTCACCGTATCAAAATATTCGCGCAGGCCGAGCGCGTCCAGTACATCGTACAGCCGGGAGTCAAAATTGGAGATGACTCCCAGTTGCAACCCCTGGCGGCGCAGTTCAGCTAGCGCCGGCTGCACATCCGGATAGACCACCCAGCCCCTCTTGCCCCGAAACAATTCGAAAACATCGCGGCAGTATGCATCGAAATCTTCAAAGGGCCCAAGCGGTTCGAAAGCCTCGCGCATCAAGGAAAACCACCACTCCTTTTCCAAGCGGGACAGCTCCTCCGGGTCGGCGCCCGGGAAAGCCATCGGGGGGGCGGCCGCAAAAGCTGTTCGGAAACGCACTTCGATGACGGCCGGACCGACGGCGAACCCGTAGGGGAGCGCGGCGTCCGCATATACCTGACCCACCGACCCGCGTACTCCGAAGAGCGTCCAGGCAGCGTCGAAAAAAACGTGGCTGATGCGGTTCACTAGTTGAGTTTCTTACGCACTTCGGCCAGCGCCTGGCGTGCCGGCGCGTAGTCGGGGGCTAGCTCCAGCGCCCGTTCAAACTGCGCCCGCGCCTTGCCATAAAGCATCTTGTGCAAGTAGATCCGGCCCAGATTCATGTGAGGGAAATGGTAAGACTCGTAGCGTGGGGCGACGATGGCCCGCTCCAGCCAGGCGATGGCTTCGTCGTGCTTTCCCATTTCAATCAGATAGGCGCCGATATCGTTATACGGGTTTCCGAAATCCGGATCGACCTGGATGGCCCGCTCGCACTGGGCGATGGCCTGGTCTATCTTTCCCTGAAAGCTGTAGGTCCAACCCAAAAACGTGTGCGCCTCGGCCGTCGGATACAGATCGATCGACCGCTCGTAGTAATCGACGGCGGTCTCCAGATCTCCGTCCATCAGGTACTGGTAAGCCTCTTTGAATAATTCAATGGCCCGTAGAATGTTTTCACGATCGGTCATGATGTTATGTGGGACGGCTACCCTCCCGTGTCATTACATCCAGCGGCACAGACGAGTCTACCGCTTTGGTCGTCTTCTCTTCGGTCGAGGCCCACGCATCTCGTCGAGGATCTCATCGACTGGACGTTTCAGGGAGAGTGTCCCGCATACTGCGTCGACCGGATGTGTTACACGATCGCCTTTGCGCAATAATGCCTTTCCATCGAGCAACTCAAATCTCACAACGCTACCCAGCGAAAGGCCCAGTTTCTCGCGGATCTTAACCGGAATGGTGATCTGACCTTTCGACGAAATGACGCTTTTCATAGGGTAAAGAAAAACACCCTTTACTACAAGAGTCAAGGCGAGCCGCTACTCTGCTTGGCGCGGATTAATCCGATTAACACGGATTAACACGGATTAATTGCCATAAGGTTGGCGATTATGGGTTCAACACAATCCAATCCGCCTAATCCGTGCTAATCCGATTAATCCGCGCTAACCGTGTCTGTTGAACCTCACAAAAATTATTGAAACGAAGTCCGCCATGAACAATCCAGACCCACGCGCGCGCGGCACCGCCATTGACAATCCCCGGCTCTTCGACTGAAACTGAACGACCACAGAGATGAGACCCCAAACGGACCTGGCAAGCTTGAAAGCTTCGCGGCTGGTTGACCTGATCGGCAACACGCCGCTTGTGCGTATTGAACGTTTGGCGCGCAAAGTTCCCGGTGTGGAAATCTATGCCAAGGCCGAGTGGCACAATCCGGGCGGATCGGTCAAGGACCGCGCGGCGTGGAACATGGTGCGCGAGGCGGAGCGTGCCGGCCAGTTAGGCGGCGGCAAAGTGCTGCTCGATTCCACGTCGGGAAATACCGGCATTGCCTACGCCATGATCGGAGCGGCGCGTGGGTTCGGCGTGAAACTGGCCATGCCCGCCAACGCCAGCGTTGAGCGCAAACGAATTCTCGGAGCCTATGGCGCCCAACTGGTGCTGACCGATCCCCTGCAAGGTTCCGACGGCGCCATTCACGAGGCCCGGCGAATCCTGGCCGCAGATCCAGATCGATATTTCTACTGCGACCAGTACGGCAACGAGAACAACTGGAAGGCCCACTACAACGGCACCGCCCGGGAAATCTACGAGCAGACAGCCGGCCGCGTCACGCACTTTGTCGCCGGACTGGGAACCAGCGGGACATTTGTCGGAACGGCGCGGCGCCTCAAGGAGCTCAATCCGGCAATCCACCTGATCAGTTTCCAGCCCGACTCGCCGTTTCATGGACTGGAGGGACTCAAACACATGCCGACGGCGATCGTCCCGGCCATCTACGACGCCAGTCTGGCGGACGAGAATCTGGAGATCTCCACGGAAACGGCCCACCACTACACGCGGCGATTGGCGGCCGAAGAGGGTCTGCTGGTGGGAATCTCGTCGGGCGCGGCGCTGGCCGCATCGCTCGAGGTCGCCGAACGGATCGGTCGGGGTGTCATCGTCACGGTATTCCCCGACGGCGGCGACAAATATCTGAGTGAATCATTCTGGGACGCACATGATTGAATGTGACAGCGAAATGATCGAGTCGATCCGCGCTCACGGTCGATCCACGTATCCCAACGAGTGCTGTGGCGTGCTGCTCGGCGCCGAGCAAGCGGGCGTCAAGCAGGCTCGCGAGATCGTCGCCTTGGACAACACACGCGAAGAGGAGGCGCGCCACAACCGCTTTCTCATTGCTCCAGAGGATCTGCTGCGCGTTGAAAAAGAATCACGGCAACGCGGGTTGGATATCCTTGGCTTCTATCACTCCCATCCGGACGCCGAAGCGCGGCCCTCACGATTTGATCTGGAGCACGCCTGGCCGTGGTACTCCTACATTATAATTTCGGTCCGCCTCGGGCAGGACCAGGACATCACCAGTTGGGTGATGCGCGAAGACCGTTCGATGTTTGACACGGAAAAGATCGTCATGCGGAATTGCTAGGGGTCAGGGGTTAGGGGTTAGGGGTTTGGGGTTTGGGGGAGATCGGAGAGGGTTGTTCAAGCATAGAGCAAGTTGCCGGGGCACGATTAACGGTGCAGCGGGTCTTCACGGGATTGGAATGCACCACCACCGTTCAGTGCCGCGACCGCAGGGAGCGGGTCCCGGGCGATTATTTTGATTTTTTTGAGAGCATTTTCAGAGGATAACCATGGCAATCAAGATTCTCATTCCCACTCCGCTGCGCCAGTATACGGGCCAGAGCGAGGCCATCGAACTGCAGGCCACGACAGTCGGAGGCGCACTGGATAGCCTGATCGCCCAGCACCCCGAACTGAAACGCCATCTCTTCAAGGACGACGGAAAGCTGCGCAATTTCGTCAACGTCTATGTCAACGACCAGGATATCCGGCACCTGGGCCGCGAAAACACGCCGGTTGCGGACAACGACGTGGTCAGCATTGTTCCCTCGATTGCGGGCGGGGCCGTTGAGGTCAACCGCCTGGATGCCGTCGAACTGAGCAACGACGAGATTCAGCGCTACAGCCGGCACTTGATCATGCCGGAAGTCGGCATGGAGGGACAACGCAAGCTCAAGACCGCCAGTGTCCTGTGCGTCGGCGCCGGCGGTCTGGGTTCGCCCATGGCGATGTACCTGGCTGCGGCCGGCGTGGGCCGATTGGGCATCGTCGATTTTGATGTGGTCGACCACAGCAACCTGCAGCGCCAAATCATTCACTCAACCGCCGACGTCGGGCGGCTCAAACTGGACTCCGCCCGGGATCGCATCGCCGGAATCAATCCACACGTCCAGGTCGAAGGCCACGAAACGCGGCTGTCGTCTAAAAACGCTTTGCAGTTGTTTGCCGACTACGACGTGATCGCCGACGGCACCGACAACTTTCCCACACGCTACCTGGTCAACGACGCCTGCGTGTTGACCGGCAAGCCAAACGTTTACGGCAGCATCTTTCGGTTTGAGGGCCAGGCATCTGTCTTTGCGACCAAAGACGGGCCCTGCTACCGCTGCCTTTATCCGGAGCCGCCGCCTCCGGGCCTGGTCCCCAGTTGTGCGGAAGGCGGAGTCCTGGGTGTGCTGCCGGGCATTATCGGGGTCATCCAGGCTACCGAGGCCATCAAACTGATTCTCGGAGAGGGTGAACCGCTGATAGGAAGGCTGCTGTTGTTCGATGCCCTCAAGATGCGCTTTCGCGAGCTCAAACTGCGCAAGGATCCAGAATGCCCGGTGTGCAGCGCCAATCGGACGATCCATGAGTTGATCGACTACGAGCAGTTCTGCGGAGTTGTTCCTGTCGCAGCCGCAGATCCCGGCCAGCCGGATGTCGAACCCGAGACGGTCAAGGCGGAGCTCAACGCCGGGAAAAATCTGTTCCTGCTGGACGTGCGCGAACTCCTGGAGTGGCAAATCTGCCGCATTGGAGGGGCCACGCTGATTCCGCTTGGTGACCTCCCGGCTCGCATGAGCGAACTGGACAGCGCGCAAGACATCGTAGCGTACTGCAAGTCAGGGGTGCGCAGCGGCAAGGCAGTCAACTTGCTGCGGCAGGCCGGATTCCGAAAAATCCGAAACCTGCGGGGCGGAATTACGAATTGGTCGGACAAGGTGGATCCGTCGATTCCGAAATACTAAAAAGCAGGGGTCAGGCTTCAGGGTCAGGGGTTAGGGGCTAGGGAATCGTCAATAAATCCACAATCCGCAATCCGCAATTCCCTAGTCCCTAGCCCCTAGCCCCTAATCCCTAGCCCCTAATCCCTAGCCCCTAACCCCCAGCCCCTTTTGCCAGGTTACCTGTTCCGGGAGATCTCACCTTTCGACAGCACGCCATCGCGATTCTGGTCGAGGCGCTCGAAGGTCCGGGAGTCGCCGCGCCACTCGCGCTGGGAAATCACGCCATCATTGTTTACATCGAGGCCCTCGAAACGACGGTCTCGATCTCGTCTATCGTTGTCCCGATCGAAGTTATCGTCGCCGCGGGCGCCCGGACGAACTTCATCTCCGGACAGCACGCCGTCGCCATTGCGGTCCTGATTGGCAAATGAACGGTCGTTACCGCGCCATTCCTCGCGCGTGATGCGCCCGTCGTTGTTGCGATCCATTCCGCGAAATCTCATGTTGGCGTCCTCGCCTCGACCTTCGCGGTCCCGATCGCGGTCGTTACGTTTTTCGTATTTTTCCGCCTTGGACTTGTTCTTGTTCTTACCTTGGCCCTTGCCTTTTCCCTGAGCCAGCGCAAGCGGAGCCGAAAGTGCAAAAACCATCAGGAACAACGACAAGCCAATTCGCTGAAGTCTCATGATTCCTCCCAAAAGTCTAGAACACGTCTCACAACGGTTAGGATGTCCGGCCCCCCCGTGAAGTTTCAAATAGGATGCAAATTACAGAGTGCTGACAGGCTTCACCCTGTGGTTACTCGGAGAAGGACCACCGGCCTGGCGACCGGCGCCACTGCTGCCGACTGCCGACCGGCGACCGGCTACTGATTCGGATTGACTGAATCGCCGTATTGCTTTATTTTTCTTAAGGTTTATGCCAAGCCGAGGAGGCCGAATGAAGCTGCGCTCCTATCTGCTCCTTATTTGCATCGTTTGTTTTCTGGTACCCGCTCTGCACTCCCAGTCACAGTCCAACACGGCCAACCTGCAGGGCGTCGTCAAAGATCAGACCGGCGCGGTCGTTCCAGGCGTTCAGGTCACCGCAAAAAATATCGCGATTGGACTGGAGCGGAGCGCGGCAACCGACGATGAAGGCGTCTACCGGATCGTTGCGTTGCCTCCCGGTGAGTACGAGATTCGCGCAGAGCTCTCCGGATTTTCGACGCAGGTTCGTAAAGGAGTCAGCCTTACCGTCGGACAGTTCGCTAACCTGGATTTCGGGCTGGAGATTTCGCAGCAGCAGACCGAAGTCGTCGTCCTCGGCCAGACCGATATCGTCGAGACGCAGAAGACTCAACAGGCCAGCACGATCGAGGAAATCGAAATTGACAACCTTCCGATCAACGGGCGTGACTTTCTGGACTTCACCCTGCTCACTCCGGGAGTGACTTCCGAAAACACCATGGTCGGCTTCAAGGCCGTGCAAGCTCCCACATCCGGTCTCTCCTTTGCCGGCCAGGGTCCGCGCGGCAACAACGTCACAATGGACGGAGTCAGCAATATCGATTCGATTTCCAATTCCGTCCGCTCAACGCTCAGCCAGGAAGCTACCCAGGAATTCCAGATCAATCGCAACAGCTTCAGCGCCGAGTTCGGACGTGCTACCGGCGGAGTGATCAACATCGTTTCCAAATCCGGGGGCAACCCAACGCACGGCAATCTGTTCGGATTCAACCGCGATCGTCGCTTTGACGCCCGCAATGCCTTCGCCTTTGGCCCCAATCGCAGCGACATCGACCCGCCTTTTTCGCGCTGGCAGTATGGGGTCACATTGGGCGGCCCGATCATTCGCGACCGCACGTTCTTTTTTGGAGCTCTTGAACGCAGCGACCGCGTTGAATCCAAGTTCGTCACGTTCACCGAGAATCCGGGCATCTTCCAAGCGACCGCATCGCAGAAGCAGTTGTTCGAGTTTTTTGCCGCGGCGCCAAGTCCGCTACTGAAAGGGCTGGCCGATCGTTTCAACAATCCCACGACCGGGCTGTTGCTTACGACTCCGCTGACTTTTCCGAGCACGCTGCAGAAGTTCCAGTCCGAGAGCGGAACGTTCCCATTCGCCTCACGCGGCATCAACGGGTCCTTCAAGATCGATCATAGTTTTTCGGCCCACAATCAGATGTTCGTCCGTATCAACGCCAACAGCTTTTTCAACAACAATGCCGAGTTCGGCGCGCTTCAGGCCGTTTCCAACGGAGTTAAGTTCGACGTCGACGACGCGGGCGTTGCCGTCTCCGATACGCATATTTTCACTCCCACGACCCTCAACGAGGCCAAGTTCCAGTTCTCCAATCGGCGCTTCAGAGTGGCCACTAATGACCCGGTCGGGCCCGACATCATCCTACAGGGCGTGGCCGAGTTCGGGCGGGAGTTTTTCAATCCGACCCATTACGTTCTGGAACACTATCAGTGGATCGACAACCTGACGCTGATCCGCGGCAATCACTCCCTCAAATTCGGAGTCGACTTCAACCACCTTTCGACCAGCGGCGCTGCGGAAGTTTTTCTGGGCGGGCAGTTCAACTTCGCCCAACGCATTCCGCTAGGCGCCATTCTGGGAGCGTCGCTGACCACTCAGTTGGCGACGCTGCTGGCCACGCCTGTGTCAGCCGGCGGGCTGGGCCGCGCCGACCTGGTTCCAAATTTGACGCAGCATCCGCTCAGTTCCGTCCAGGCCTTTAATTTTGGCGTTCCGGTCAGTTATTTTCAGGGCTTCGGAGACCCGCGGCACAGTTTCACTTACGGACAGCACAGCGCCTACGTCCAGGACAGCTGGCACGCCAGCCGTCAATTCACCCTCAATTTCGGCATTCGTTACGACATCGAGCCGCAGCCCGACACGCAGAACGTCGTGTCGACAACGGCGCCGTGGCGCTTTACGCGCAGCGAAAACCGCGATACGAACAACTTCAGCGGCCGCTTCGGTTTTGCCTGGAGTCCTGGCGGCGGCGGCAAGACGGTCCTGCGCGGCGGCTACGGTCTGTACTATGCCTCCTTCTTTCAGGCCATCGCCTTTGTGTCCCAGGTATTGTCCGGACAGATTGCACAGACTTTTCTACCGATCACCGGACTGCCTGGCATTACGACGCGGACCTCAGCCGACGTTTTCGCGGCGTACCGTCAGACCGGACGAGTCAATCGCGATACGCTGGCGACTCTGGGCATCAGCCCGGGCACGACGCCCACGGTCATCCTTCCCGCGGCCGATGACGTCGTTAGCCCTTACAGCCATCACGCCAGTCTGGGGATCGAACGGGAGTTGTTCGCCAACACGTCTTTGTCGGTTGACTACATCCTTAACCGCGGCGCCCACCTGATCCGCTCGCGCGATATCAACGCCCGCGAGGTCTCGCCCAACCGCTTTGGCACGCCGGGGCTGGATCCCCGGTTCGTGCAGGTCAACATGATCGAAACCTCCGGCAGTTCCATCTACCACGGGATGACCGCCGTGCTGCGCAAGCGCTTTGCCAGACACGTGGGAATAAACGTCAATTACACGCTCGGAAAGGCCATCGACGACACGACTGATTTCATTACGCCTCTGCAGGCAAACAATCCGCGCGATCACCGCTCGGAGCGATCGCGCTCGGTCTTCGATGAGCGGCATCGCTTCGTGGCCAGCGGCGTGTTGGAGACCCCCTGGGGTGCTGGAAAGGGCAATAGAGCCGTCGACGTCGTATTGGGCGACTGGATGCTGGCGCCTATTTTCACCTACGCAAGTGGAAAGCCCTTCAACCTGCTGTTGGGTTTTGACGCCAACAACGACACGCATGACCTGACCGATCGTCCCTTCCTGGCAAGCGGGCAAATTGCGGGACGCAACACGGGCCGCGGTCCGGATTACTATGCGTTCGACTTGCGGTTGACCCGCCGCGTCCAGATCCGCCGTGAGCGCGGTGTCAATCTGGAATTGCTGGTTGAGGCCTTCAACCTGTTCAATCGCACCAATTTTTCGGGGGTCAACAATGTGGCGGGGGCGACGCCGCTGCAGGCGTTCGACGTCGAGGGCCGGCGCGGACCGACGACTTCATTTTTGGGATTTACCTCGGCCTTTGATCCGCGCCAGATTCAGTTCGGATTCAAGCTGAATTTTTGAAAAACAGGCTTCAGGGAAAGGACGAAGGACAGAGTGCGAAATTCGTCATTCGTCCCCTCGTCCCTCGTCCTTCGTCCTTCGTCCGCTGAAGCCTGGAGCCTGAAGCCTGACCCCTGAGCTAGTCCCGCCACAGATTCTTCAGTACAAATAGGACATTGGCGGGCCGTTCCGCAAGCCGCCGCATAAAGTACGGGCACCAGTCGCTGCCATAGGGAATGTAGACACGGACCCGGTAGCCTTCCTGCTTCAGTTTGTCCTGCAGGTCGCGCCGGACGCCATAGAGCATCTGAAATTCGAATCCTGCGTCCAACCGGTGTTCGGAGATTAACCGCTTGGCCTCATCGATCATCGCAAGATCGTGCGTGGCGATCCCCACGTAACTGTCGCTGCCGAGCAGCAGGTGTAGAAGTTTGTTGTAATTGGCGTCGACATCAGCTTTTTCCGGGAATGCGACTTCCTTGGGCTCCATGTAGGCGCCCTTGCAGAGGCGGAGATTGGCGCGCCGTCCAATCAGTTCCCGCACGTCTTCCTCGGTCCGGTACAGATAGGATTGAACCACCACACCCACTGCGGCGCCGAAGCGCTCGTGGGCGCGCACAAACAGGTCGAGCGTACGCTGGGTGTAAGCGGAGCCCTCCATATCGATGCGGACGAAATTCTCCAGCTGGGCGGCGCGCTCAACCAGGCGGAAGAGGTTGGCGGCGCAGAGTTCAACGCTCAGATCCAGTCCCATCTGCGTCAGCTTGACGGAAATATTGGACCGGATAGCCGCGCGACGAATTTCTTCCAGAATGCCGATGTATTGATCTGTCGCCGCCGCTGCGTGGTCGGCATCGGCGACGTTTTCGCCGAGCAAGTCGAGCGAAGCCTCGATGCCACGGGCATTGAGGTCTCGGGCGGCCGCCACCGCTTCAGCCAGTGTTTCGCCGGCAATGAACCGTCGGGCAAACCCCATCTGCATGCCGCGGCGGGCCACAAAGCGCGTAACGGCGGGGCGTTCAGCCAGCGACAGCAGCAGATTGCGGAGGAGCATCCTTTAGGCTTCAGGCTTCAGGCTCCAGGCTCCAGGGAATTG
>JBPCNK010000109.1:0-4342 GCA_051001345.1 Acidobacteriota bacterium
AAACGCGGACCTCCAACTGACAGAGCCTCCCGAACGCCACTCGGTGATAACCTGCACCACGTGGTGTTCGGCAGACTGTGGCAGTG
Organism: Acidobacteriota bacterium; assembly: GCA_051001345.1. Lineage (GTDB taxonomy): Bacteria > Acidobacteriota > UBA6911 > JACQSX01 > JBPCNK01 > JBPCNK01. Next base: position 87 of record JBPCNK010000109.1, read on the forward strand.
ACACGATTTTGACTTTGGAACCCCGTGTCTCGACCTCACGCATGCCTCAAAAGTGTTCGGGAGGCTGTGACAGTTGCCCCCTAACCCCTAACCCCTGACCCCTGACCCCTGCTCCATCCCAGCAAGTGCCTGCGGTAGGATTCTGCTCGCGCAGGGTGCTGCATCGAAAGATCGTGTTGTTCGGCCGGGTCGGACTGGAGGTCGAAGAGTTTGGAATGGCCTGAATCGAGTTCATGAATGAATTTCCAGTCGCCGTCGCGCAGTCCAACCAGTCTGAGGGAATAGTCCGTGAAGAACAGCGCCATGGTTGCGCGCGGATCCAGCAAAGAATGCCCGTCGGAATTCGATGGGGAGGCGTCGAGGCCGACAAGATCGAGCAGCGTCGGGGCCACGTCGACCAGGCTGGCTACGCGCTCGACTCGGTGTTGCTTATTGACGATGCCGGGCGCAGCCAGCAACAGCGGGACACGGACGTTTTCGTCGTAGAGGAAAAACGTGTGCCCGAAATTTCCGGCGTGCTGGCCAAACGCCTCGCCATGATCGCCATAGATGACCCAGAGGGTCTCGTCCTCCAGACCGCGCTGGCGCAGGCCCGCAATCAACGTTCCCAAAGCGGCATCGGCGTAAAGCAGAGCGTTTCGATAGCGGCCCATTTCGTCCGGCTCGGGAAAGGGGCCTCGTTTGGGTGTTTCATAAGGATGGTGGCCGGCAATGGGCAGGTACGTAACGAAAAAACGGCGGCTCCTGTCCGTGTCGATCCAGGACAGGATGCGCCGCACGGTAGCAAACTCCTCGACCCCGAAACTGGACTCGTGGTTCCCCTCGATAGCGCCTGCATCCTCCAATGTCTGGTAACCGCGGTTGCGTATGATCGATTCCATTCCCAGGTAGCGGAAGCGTCCCGAATGAAACAGCCCGGTGCGGTAGCCCGCCTGTTGCAGCCGTTCGGCGACCGAAACACGTGAAACACCCGCGTACAGTTCCGGCTCTGTGTCCATGATGGGAAACGTCGAACAGAGGACAGAGAAAAGCCCCTTGATGCTTTCCGGATAGGCCGCGTAGGCGTTCTCAAAGAGAATCGATTGCCTCGCAAGGCGTGATAAGTTCGGCGTCAAGTCCAGATCGGCGCCGTAACTTAGCAGATATTGGGCCGCGACCGATTCCAGGCCGACCAGAATCACATTGCGGCCGGCGGCAGCTCCGCGGTACGACGAAAGATCGTCTCTGCCCGTTCCGCTCGGCAGCGGACTGTTGCGCCATAGCCTTGACGGGTCTCTTCCGGGCGGCGCGTCGGTTGCCAGCTGTGCCGTGCGCGGCAGCGCACTGGTCGCAAGTGCAAACAGCGGATTTCGCTCCAGCCCGAGCGTTTCAATTCGGCGAGCCGCCTGCGGGCCCGCCACAACCAACGCCACGGCGACAACGGCCGCGACGGCAGTCCAGCGAGGACGCAGTTTCTGGGCGGCCGGCGGAAGCAAGGCGGCTACCGCCAGCAGCAGCGCGACCAAAAGAAGGTTGCTGGCGGTCAGGTAAAAGAAAACCGAATCAGCCAGGGGCCCGCGTGCAGCGCGCAGCATCGGCCAGGTCAAGGGCGTCGACAGGACTCGAACGACCGCAAGGTTCAAACCCATGTAGGCGACGACTGCGCCGTATAGAATCCAGCCGAAACGGGGCCGCCGCGACGCAAAATCTGCCGCGCCGAAGAGCAGCGCCACCAGCGCGTCCTGCCAGAAATAGGCCAGCGGCGTCCACACACCAAGCGGGATATCGCGACCGGCAAGAACGAGGATCTTGAACGCGACAAAAACTCCGAACAGGCACAGCGCTCTCATGACCGGACCAGATTGAGGCGCTTGCACAGCAGCGACGACACGACACGGCTGACGCCGCGGCGCCGCCAGATCCAGTCGTGAACCATCAGCGCCGGCGCCGGCGGCCGGTCGTAGAAGGCGCTTTTGTCTCCGACGAAAGCCAGCGGGATCACCACAAGATCAAACCCGCCGTGCCGGACCGGATCGTACCAATCGTTGATGACGGTGACGCTTGAGTCTAGGAAGGAGCGAGCCACCTGTAGATTTTCGGCGCTGGAATCAATCAGGACCAACTCGGCGGCCGGCAGCAGGTCCCGCAACGCCAGCGCGGTTCTCGGAAAGAGACCGCCACCCACGATTGCGATCCTGCGCAGGTCTGGTATCTGCGGCAGCAGGAGCGCAAAGGCGCGGCGGTGACGGTCAATCAAGAAGGAGCGCAGGCGCGCCGAGTGGAGAACAACTCGTTCGAGCGCGTTGAGAATCGCGATCGTATCCATCCAGCGCAGCAGCGCCGGCCAGCGGCTGGTGGCCGCGCCCGTCTGGACGCGCTCGGGCAACTGCGTCCAGTGCCGGCCCGGCTCGAGGTGATGCTCGACGTGGTAGCCGTCATTGAAGCATGCCAGGTTATAGAGCGGGCCGTAATGGCTGATCGTTCCGCGCGCATGTTCGTAGTGGCCCTGCAACGCGCACAGTGCCAGGCCGCCGAGATAACCGGGTAGATAGACGGTTGCAAAAAACTGCGGGTTCCAGATAGCGATCGCCGCCCAAGTGCCCACAACCAGCGCGCTCTCGATCAGCAGCAATGGTTCGGGTTTCAGATGCCAGCGCTTTCCGGCGTGATGCGCCAGGTGGCGCAGCCGCCAGAGCGCCTGGGGAATTCCAAGCAGGATACTTTGATAGATCGAGAAGAGCTGGTTAAGCCGGCGCGATCGAAAGAAAGGGTTGTGGATGAAGTTGTGCGAAATCGTATTGGAGTTCCACCAGACTCCCAAAGCGATCAGCGCGATGCTCGGCGCTGCGATCAGGAAGGCAGCATGTGCCAGCGCCAGTGCGACCAGTAATGCGTCCCATCGCGACGAGCGCAGAGCCAGCGGAAGGTACAAACCAACACCGGGCCGCGCGCGTAAGCGAGCGGGCAAGGAGTGGCTGAACTTTCCAAGCTGGTTGCCGGACCTGGATAGATTTGCGGTAAGCATAGCGTTGAATTACCAATGGTGAAATCTTGTCATTCACAGCGCGGCAAGGCCGCAACCCAAAAAGCCGGCAGCCGGCAGCGGGCAGTCGGCAGCGTAATGCAGACGACGCAGCGCCTATTGCAAGGAAAAGCAAAAGCAGTCACGAATTACACGAATGAACACGAATGACCCGAACGCTCCTAGGTCGATCGTACCGGGTTGGCAACGCCCCTTTTGAACCAGAGAGCAAGTCCCTATCAGTGGATTTCGTGTTAATTCGTTTAATTCGTGTAATTCGTGACTTGCTTTTCCTTTCAATCATCCAGCCAGAAACCGTCGCAGCGGTCGTGGCTCTGTCGCCGTGCTGTGTCGTTCATCTGGCGACCGGCGACTGGCGACTTTGGTCAGTGCTTTCCAGCGGTTAGCAGAGCGCGAATCGGCGCATAATCCGTGTCGGTTCGCACGCGCGTCAAACCCGATGCGATCGGATACGTATCGGGCGACTCCAACTTGTCTTCGGCTTTGCGGACGCGGCCAGGCCCTTTGTCCACCCATCGGGAGCCCAAAGCGATCACTTTGCCGGTGCCGGCCGCCTGTTTCAAGTCAACCCATTCGGCCCTGGTGAGATCTTCCTTGCCCGGTTTTAGCGCGTAATACAGAACTCCGCGCTGGGCGTCCTGGTAATAGTTCATGTCATTGGGTTTTGCGACGGAAAAAATGCCCCAGATCTGAATACGGTCGGGAGCGCCCGTGCCGGGTTCCAGGACCACTTTGTCGATGATCGCATAGACGCCTACTGGATCGCTGGCCAGCGCAGAACCAGCGGCAAGCGCCAGCACCATCAACCCCAGCGCGCTGAATCGAATTCGTTTCATCACGAACCTCCTCAAATAGTGTTGCTGCAGGTAAGGACGCCGGGGTGCTTCGCGTGTTAACAGACGAGTTTCAGTTGAAAACTGTGGGTGTATTAGCAGGGGGTGCTCGTCGGGAGAATTGGGGATTGGGGCCACGGCTAATCGACAATCGGCAATAGATTAAGAAATTGGGGATTGGGGATTGGGGATTGGGGATTGAATTTTGGATTGACGATTTGGGATTGCGGAGTTGATTTGCGATTGCAGATTGGGAAATTGCGGATTGTATTGCCGATTGGGAGATTGCGAGGCGTGGCTGACTAAAATGTGCGTAATCCACAATACAATCCCCAATTCTCCAATCCGCAGTCGTCAATCAACTCCGCAATCCCCAATCCGCAATCGGAAATTCAATCCCC
>JBPCNK010000110.1:0-25004 GCA_051001345.1 Acidobacteriota bacterium
GACCCCTGACCCCTGAAGCCTGACCCCTAATTGATGACTTCCATATTCCTCTACCTGACCCTCCGCACGCTGCGCAATCGTGTGGTGCGACGCCTGAAACGCCTTCGCGAACCTCGCTATGCGCTCGGATTGCTGGCCGGACTGGCTTACTTTTATTTCATGGTTTTTCGCCAGACCCGCCGCAGATCGGGGTTCGGGCCCGACGTCCTGGCCGGCGCGCAGCAAATTCGCCCGCTGATCGAAATGGCGCTGGCGACGGTGGCCGGCACCGTGTTGTTGGGCGCCTGGCTATGGCCGGTTCGCCGCTTTCCGCTCGAGTTTACTCAAGCGGAAGTGCAGTTTCTCTTTACGGCTCCGATCTCGCGGCAAAGCCTGATCCACTACAAATTGCTGCGCATGCAGCTGGGAATTCTATCGGGTAGTCTCGTCGCGTCCTTCTTCATGGGTCGCCTCGGCAACCCGGCCAACTGGCCGACAGTCCTGGGAATCTGGGTGCTGTTTGCCACTTTGCATTTGCATTTAATTGTTACCGGATTCGCACAGTATGGCATCGCGCAACAGGTTCACCCCAACCGCTGGAGACTGCTGATCGTGCTTGTGGCTGCAGTGTTGGTGGGGACAGCGTTGATGAGCCTACAGCCAGCGCTGGCGGCGGCTGCGTGGCCGGATCTCAGAGACCGTCTCATAGAAGCGTCCCAGCATTTTCCGCTCAAGGCGATTCTGCTGCCGTTTCGGATTGCAGCCGCCCCGCTGCTTGCGTCGTCACCGGGCGCAGTGGCCATGGCGTTGCCGCCGGCACTGGCGTTGCTGTTGCTCCATTATTTCGGAGCCGTTCGGTTTCGCTCCGCGTTTGAAGAAATGGCTGCCGAGGCGGCCGAACGAAAAGCTCGGCAGAAAGAGTTGCATCGCGGGGGCCGGACGGTGGTTGTAGGCGCCAGACGGCGAGCGCCTTTTGAGTTGAAGCCGATTGGGCGACCCGAGGTGGCCCTTTTGTGGAAGAACCTCGTCCAGTTGGGGCGCTTCTGGAATGCCAGAACGCTTGCCGGTGTGGCGATTCCCATTGTCCTTTCGCTTACCGTTGGATTAATGGCCGCGCGACAAGGCATCGCATTGACGATCGCGATGTTTGCCGGATTTGGTGCGTTAGCACTTTCAGTGCTTGGCCCGCAGATGTTTCGCAACGACTTGCGCCGCGACTTGTTAAACCTCGAGATGATCAAGGGCTATCCGATGACGGGGCGCCAGATCGTGCGCGGCGAGATCCTGGCGCCCTGGGTGTGCTTGCTCGTTCTGCAGGGGGTGCTGCTGGTGATCGTCTGGACCGCCAGCCTGCGCATTGCGGATGTGAGAATCCAGAAGTTTGCCAGCATCTGGTTTTTTCTTGCGGCTTTGATTCTGGCCCCTGCCGTCAGCCTGCTGGGGGTCCTGATCCAAAACGCCGTAGCGCTGGCCTTTCCCGGCTGGGTCTCGTCCGGTTCTCATCGCAGCCGCGGGATCGAGACCATGGGCCAGGGCATTGTTCTCATGATCGCCCACATAGTTTCTCTGGCGTTGTTGCTGCTGCCGGCGGTCGCCGCGGCCGCATTGCTCGGCGGCGCCGTCTACTGGATCGTCGGTTGGCCCGGCGTCACAATCGGTGCGATCGCCGCGGCCGCGGTTGTTTTCGTGGAAGCCTGGTTGGGAACCCACTGGCTCGGACAACTGTTCGAAAAGACTGACCCTCGTCAGGTGGAAGTCAGCGAAGAGTAACCGAGCCGCCTCGCGATTATCAAACAGCGTCATGCGGTGCGCCTGGGAGCGCGCGCGTCCCGCGCGCGTGGAAAAGCAGCACGCGGTCGAAACAATGCCCCGTTTTCTGCTGGCGGGGCGTCCGCGCTCCCAGGGCAACCATCCAATTTGCCGGAGCTGAGATACGCGCGCAATCGCAACACTCTAGCTGCGCTCACCAACCGCGCCGCGATGTAGGACCCGATTGAGAAGCCGATGCTCCAATCAGATTCACCTACTCGGCTTCTCCGCAAGCAGCCTCCGGATGTCTGCCTGATTCTCCACCAGGAATCGGCCCAGCCATTCCGTAGCGGCACCCATTGAGGCCTTCTCTCCTATCAGCGAAAAAACCAAGCCGTTTGTCGCGATGCCTTTCCTTTCGTTCCCCCATCGAACAATCGCAAGAAGAATGCGCGAGGTGTCCCGGCCATCGTCGTCAGGCTTGAGGGTTCCGGTCTTAGCGTAGACCTTGTACGCCTTCAGTCCGCGCAAAAAGTCAAGCGCTCCCGTATTCCGAAGTCTAGCATTGGCCGTTCCGGAAGTGATGACAGCCGCCAAACCGGGACGAAGTTTGGCCGCAATCTCCGGAAAGGATTCACGGTCTGCTCCCGGCTTTGCTGGCTCTTGACCATGGACGATGTTGGGGACTACCGGGACTCCCGTCACGCATGTTCCGAAGGCTGCGGCAAGATCTATGTTCGACCAGAGGTTCGTGCCGCCGCCGAACAGCAAGCTGATGTAGTCGCCGGGATTTGTGATCGTATTGAGCTCCAGATTGACGGCGTGCGGCGAGATGCCCTTGAAGGGAGTCTCCTGGTTTTGGCTCAGGAGATCATCCGCTTCATCGCCGGTCCAGAAGGAGAGCCTATGGCGCGAACCGCTCTCGATGCCGATCGAAAACATTTTTCTGAAACGGTCGGCCAACGGAGTCTGATGAAGGTTCGCAAAAGCCTCGTTTCTTGGTGAGAACCGTATCTCTAGTGGAAACTCCGGGAATTTTCGCCAGGGCGAAGGTATGGCGCCGGCAAGTGATTCTTTGACGGAGGGTGACTGACCGGCGTCCACAACATCGGCGCCGGCCTGGTTGGCCAGTCCGAGAAAACCGAGGCGGGCCTGATATCGATTATCCGACTCGGCCAGATAACCCGTAAAATCTCGCCATGCCGCAGGCGAAACCTGCCAGCTGCGCGACAGTTGGATCCCGAAAACGTCCGATTCGCGTTGGTCTTCTCCCTTGACCTGGAGCTGCCGGTTCAGATTCGGATGAACAGCCAGCACTGCGCTGGCCCAGATCGGCTTTGTGGCGGAGCCGGCGACGATGCGATCGAAGTTCCGATCTCCCCCGTAATAAAGCCTCAAAGACCGCGGGGCATCCTGCTCAACCCAGTCCAGCGGAGGAAGCCATTCCTCGCCCGCCCTGCTTTTGCGCCAGACATGGTCGGATGTTGTGCGAGGCCAACTGCCCAGCGCGACGACTTCACCGCCGGGCAGGGTGAGGACCGACAAAGCGACACGTGGAAAGGACAGCCGTGCTCCGGCCGCACGCTCTCCGAAGGAGCGGTCGCACAACAGGCGGCCGACCCGTCCGGAGAAGGAAACAGCCGAAGTATGGAGGCTGCGATCCAGCGAGAGGGTTCTGTACCGGCGCGACAATTCCCTGCCCAAGTCGCCGACTTCTCGAGCAAGGTGTGCGGTCCATGGAAGAGGGATGCCAGCGTCGAAGGTCTGGGTCCAACGGCCCATCTCCCAAGCCGGGCCAATCAGCATCGTCTTCCCGTCTCGCAACAGGACCGACGGAAGATCGGCCGGGTCGGGGGGCGCCTTAAAACTCAAGTGAACGTTGGACTCTGGATTGGCCTTGACTGAGTAGCCGGGGAATTCCCGGGAGGAATCCGGATCATGCCAGTCTTCCCGGCGTGTCAACATGAAAAGACTCGGCCGGCGCTTCGTCGGCGAGTCCTGCTTGCGGACTTGATCTAATGCTTGCTGGTACTCGGAGAATCCCGCAACGCCCCGTAGTTTTGCGACAAGCGCGGCAGCTTCACCGTCTCCCGCTCTCTCCTCTTCGGGAAGAAGGTTGAAGCGGTCGATCTCCTGCTTGATCAAATCTCCGTCAGAAATTCTTAGGCTTTCATCCACCTCGATTGTACGATCCGCCTTCGCACGCAGTCTTCCGTCGCCTGCCATTCTATCGACTGTCGTGAGAATCTGATCCCAACTGAAAGGCTTATCCAGCTTCTTATCGAACACGACTTCGATTCCGGCAATTAAGATCAGGAGAAGGAGTAAGGCCGGAACAACGGCAAGCTTTAGGGCAAAACGGCGATAGTGGACCGCCGCCGAAGCGCCGCCGCCTCGCATTGGGGGAGCAAAGGACACGCTGTCGGGGCGAATCTCGCCACGGCCACGGTAACGGGAAAAAAGTCCCAGGCCGGTGAGCGTGAAAAGAATGGTCCACCGCCAGAGATCCGATATGGAATTGACACCCAAAAGTGGAAGATTGCGGCCGGTGAAGAAAACCACGCCGAGATTCATTCCGGCGTGCAAACAGGCTTCGAGAAAGAAAGAACCGGCAGCTACAAAAGCCACGCCATAACCGAAATCAAATCGCGGGCGGCCTCCCAGAACGACCAGCGCCAGCGGCACCAGGTACATCAGGAGTAGTGAGATTCCCCCGACGAGTCCATAGTCTCCTGAGATAAAGAAACTGTAGGTGCTATCGTATTGAATTGTGTCCTGCCGGACATGCGATCGTCGCGCTGGGGCGTTTCCAAAACCCAGGCCCCAGGGGCCACCCTCGTGCGCGATCGCCCTGTTTTCCCAAGTGTGCTGATGGCCATCTCGGAGTTTTTGGAGAGAAAGGCCGCCGGATCCCTCGCCGTCTACGTCGGCAAACAGCATGTAACTTTGGACAGCGCTTCCTTCCTTGAAACTCAGCATGCGGGCGGCAGTCGTGTCGGAAAAGCGGTTGAGGTAAGGCAGGATGAAGATCAGGTTCACGTACAGGATGCCCGCCAGCGCCAAAGCAAATCCTACGCTGGCAAAGCCAGCCAAGCCGAAGCGGCGAGGTGCGGCAATTAGCAGGAGACCGAGCACGGGAACAAACAAAGCCAGGGTGGCCAGGATGCTGCCGGTGTCCCGCATTGCCGGGGGAAGGAAAAAGACCGGGAAAAAAATCGTCAGAACGGCGCAGAGGGCAAGAATCGTCCAGCGGGGACAGACTCGCGTTCCGCCCGGCGGAAAGCAGCCCCGCGAAGACAGCCAGAACAGGACCATCGGCCAGCAGATCAAGAATGGAATGATGACTTCCTGGGGCAGATCGTTGAAAGGTAGCAAGCTCAGCACGAAAGGAGCGAAGAGAAACGCCGCGGCAGCGGCGAGCGAGGCCCCGAGAAATGGGACCATCCGGAGCCGACCTGCTGTCGCAAGCTGCTGCCAAAGGTGCTGTCCGTAACTCTGACAGGTTTCGAGCCATCCCAAGGGGCCGAGAAAGACCGTCCGAAGGATCGGTCCGATCGACCCAATCCGCGCATTGTAAAGGAGAAACATTCCCGCCAACCCATAACAAAAGACCAGGACTACAGCGGTTGCAAAGGAGAAGCCCAGGGACGGAACCAGGCGATCCGGCACATTGAGCCACAACCCCGGGGCGCAATAGTAAGCGTAGAAGAACGCCCCAAACAGAAGTGTCAGGTATCCGGCGCAAAGTCTGAACCAACGTTTTAGAGCGGAACGACTTTCCGGTCTGGCAAAAATGTCACGACGCAGCCTTGCTATCAGAAGAATCAATCCTGGGATGACTACAAGGCCACAGAGAGATACTGTCACACCTTTGACCACGAGAAAATCCAGGCGCCCGAGTTCCAGGCTGTAGCGAAGCGCCAGCAGAAAGCGGAACGCGAGAAAGGTCCATAAGACGGCGACAATTCCACAGAGCGTCCATGCGGTGATCCCATCGGGAAGCCTGGGGTAACAAAGCGAAAGTCCAAGCAGCAGGCAGGCCAAAGCAAGCGTCATCCATCCAGCTAACTTTTTGCGGTCGGGCAAGTCGTTGACCGTCGCCAATCGAAAGGAAAGATCCTCGGACGGAACGGTGACTTCTGAGGTCACCCCCTTGATAACTGCACGCCGGGCCGATCCATCTACAACCGGGGGAGGAAGATACTCGTCGCTGGGGTCTATCCGTCGCCCTGAGGCAAAAACAGGAGGTTCGTCGTCTTTTCTCGTCAGGGAGAATTCTCGTCTGGGGTCGGCGATTCCATGGCCAAAGGGCAGTAGAAAAGCCCTGTCGCCAGGACGCGATCTGCCGGTCACGATCAGTCGAGCTTGTTTATCGGCTGATTGAGGCGGAATGGGGCTGGCGCGCCGCCAGGGTGGGAGAAAATCCAGCGCGAACCCATTGGGACTTTGCCGAATTTCAATGGCCAACCGCTCCTGGGGCCAGTAGATGGAAAGCGCGCACGGCAGCTTACACTGGAAGGTCGAGGGCTCAAGGTCGAGGATTCTGATTTCGCCGGCGCTCGTCACGAGCACGCTAAGGTCCCTGGCCCATTCCTCTACTTGCAGCAAAGTCGCCATGTCCGAACGCAGGTCGGCGGCGTTTCTCTCGACGCGATCGAGCATCGAATAGGCCCGGCTCCGCCGGGCAAGCCACAGCGGCAGAGTGAACTTGACCAGAACTCGCCCGCTTCCGTCGAGAATTTCGATTCGCTGCCAGAACAACCATCGCCGCTTCACCGAAATCCGGAAGTTGCCGAAAGCCTGAGACGCGCCGAGCGGGACAACCAACCCGTTGACGAAGGATCCCCGACGATCGTCAAAGACAAACGCCCTTCCGCCCGAAATGGAGAGCGCCGCACCGCCGTCGCCTAGATTTGTTACTTCCAGGGCTGGTTTAAACGCGCCGCTGGGCCAACCGACAACGGATTGCTCGCGAGGGCCGCCGATTCGGATCGTCCGGCCCGACGTCTCAACACCCGTCCAGGCAATCTGGGTTCCGTCCGGCCAGTGAGGAGAAAAGGAGATAACCACTATGACTGCCACCGCCGACCAGATCGCGACTGCCGCTGCCAGCACAAACGGCATCAGGCGTGCGTTTGGAAAGCGGCGGAACAGGACGCAATAAATAAGCAAAGGAGCCAGAAAACCCAGCGCAATGATCATCTCAGGCGATCCCCCTTCTTCTCATCGGTGTCGGCTGCCGCTTGACTGTTCCAGCGGGTCGTTAGCCAGTTCTGAATCGCTTGAGGTAATTTCCGTTCCAAGCCAGGTCTCGTTCTTTCAAACCAACCTTGGCGCCGGTCACGTGCCTGATCCCAGTCACTGTCTAACGGCACGAAGCCGCAAGCCCTCAAGTGTTCTTCGATTTTGTGGGCGGAGGGGAGCCCGTGGTAGAGATTGCCGATCTTAACCCTGGCTTGGCTGTCCGAGGCCAGAAATCGAAATATGCCCTGGGCGTATAAGCTCAGATCGGGTGGCCCCTCCAGCTTGTCGGCGGCTTCGAGAGTTTCCCGATAAACTTCGTATACTTCATTTAGAAAACGCGCCTCGGATGTTTGCGCAGTTCGCTTGATCAAGCCGTCCTGCTGGGATGTTGACAAACAATCAAACACGGCACTTTGTAATGGACGTGAGCCAAATCGGCGCAGAAACGTCGTCTGTCTTTCCGTGCCTGTCATATACATCAGGGTCTCCGCGACTATGGACCGAAGGTGATCGCGAAAAGAGACTGGGAGCAGGATGCTCTCGAGCTTTATCACGGAATGTTTGTCTGAATCCTCCGCGCCTTCAAAGAAAAGGCTCGAGAGGATCGTGTTGAGTCCATCCGAATGAATTTGGCTGATGTCGAAGTCTTGAGGGACCGGCCGATCGCTCTCGACAACCAGCCGCACCAGTTCACTTTGAACCAGGTCGTTTTGATGGAGCGATCGCCACCCGTCGATCCATCGAGGGGCGGTTTCCCAGGACAATCGGGGGCGGAGATCGGACAGGCCTGTTGGACACTCTGCGGGAAGGATTTTCAGCACTGCAACGATCGTTTTCAGGTCGGGAACTTTGGCATCGTCTCGGAATTTACGGATTATTTCAGCCAGTTCAACAAGTAGGTACTTTTTTTCAAACGCAGTCACTGGATCCATTTTTCTTCCGGTCCGGCCGAAATAGGAATCCAGGAGGTATTCAACTCCGCTCCACTTCGCGTCCAGACGCTGTGCCAGTTCAAGCTTCTTTTCGATTGGCACCCGCAGTCGCAAGGGCGACCCGGCCAGATGATCAAGCCATTCGCGGGCGTCGTCCTGGTGGGTGCCATTCGAAATGACTTCCGAAAGGAGACGTTCGACGAGCAAACCAATTTCGTGATCGGGCCGGTTCATAGAGGCCAACGTGTGGCCGCCTGGATCTGCGCCGAACAGAAGGTAATCGATCGGCCAATTTGGTAACTGATTCTCTACCCTCTTGCGTGCGACTGTACTGAGCCTTTCGGCGAGGACCGGCCAGAGCGTGTGCTTAGCGGAAAACGATTTCCATACCGACAACCGATCGGTTCGTCCGATGGCTGCATCGACCAATTCACTGTCGCGTCCCAGATCGTTGGCGGCTTCGACCAGGAGTTCGGGCAGTTCTTCGGAGGTCGTTTCCGTTGAAATCAGCTTCAGCCAAATGGCTCTTCTGGTTTTTTCCGGCAACGACAGGTCAGGCGGCATCTGATCGGGGCGGCGCCGCTCCGATGTGAATAGATCGATAACCGTGTGTAGATCCAGACGCGCAACGGTCGATGATTCAAAACCGATCTGCCGATCCAAGAAATCCCGCAATACCAACAGTGTCTGCGCCGGCCCGAGCGGCTTGTCCCCGCCAAGGGCCGCTCGACGCGCGGCCTGCCGGATCTCCGCTGCCAGTGGCCCGTCAACGGGCAGGACGGTTTGCCCGGCAGTGGCGCGGGAGTCCTGCCCGCGGTATTTCCCTCCGCCCCCGGAAGAAATCTGTCCAGCCAGCAAGGATAGTCGGTCAAGAAACAATTCCGGAGCAAACCCGCAAATGCGTTCCCATTGCCAGAGAGGTACTCCGGATACTTCCTTGAGACAGCCACTAAAATCCCGGTCGGCTTCAACAGAGTTCCAGTCTCGAAGAACGTGCTGTCCCAGAGTTTTCAGTATTTCCAAGTCGGCATCCTCTCCGGTTTCAGCGAGCACAACCTGGCAGCCAAAGGCGCGCGCATTCTCCAGATTACCGCCTATGAGCCAGCCACAGGCGCTTCGAAAACAAACTGGCAAGCGATCCAGGTGCGAGGCCACCTGTTCCACGGTGGGCGATGCCGAGAATCCCAGGGATCGCTCAGAGACGATGGCAAACTGGCGGCGGACTGACGCGCCGACAAGAACGGAATGGAAATCCGCGGACACTTCTTTGTCTTCGCTTCGGGCCGAGGGAACAAGACCGGCCAGTGCCTGCCCCAAAGATTCCGCTTCTATCTGTTCCGGTTCGGACAGGAGCTGCCGATGCAGTTGGAATCCACTATCCAGCAGTGCCAGTATGAGGCCGGCTGCATTCCACTCGAAGCGTTTCCAGACAGCCAGGCCAGGATCGAGAAGGACCGTGTAGGCATAAGACCGGCCTTTTTCCGCTTGTTGCCTGCGGCGAAAAATCGCCGCCGGCGAGGAATATTCGTGGAGACTGAGGCCAAAACTCAAGGAGTCCCGGGAGAGGCTGGAAGTATCCTCCAGAGCGCCGACTGGGATCGTTGGCCACTGCCCGATGCGGCGGCGTTCCGTGTAACTGGTTCCTCCATGGGCCAACAGACGGACGGAAGTTTCCGAACTCAAGAAGTCCTCGAATGACCGATTTCCTCCCATCCAATTTCGAGACACCAGCAGATGAATCTGGCAAGTCCGAACGAACGAGGTTGTCTGATCTGTCCTGTCGGTTGCGCCGTCGAAGTGGGGAGGTCTTCGGTCCATAAGAAGAAGACGTGGTCAATTCGCTGTAAGTGAGCCTCCAGTTCCCTGTGGTTGGGAGCCGGATGTTTCTTAAGCCACTGCTGGAGGAAACTCTTTGCCTCGGCGCTACTGTCCGGCATGGCCCTTTTCAGATCTTCTGCGATTTCGCCCACCGTGGTGCGCGACCCTTCATCCAAAGACTCCATTGCCTGATCAAACTGAGTAAGGACCAGGCAACAGCGGTTCAGCACATTCTGCTCATCGGCGCGTTTCAGTCTTTGAAGGGCGGTTGAAACGCTCTGGCCCTTGCCAGAATTGGAAAGTATTTCCGGAGCGCTAATGAGAATCGCAATCTTGTCGACTGCAGCCAGATCAGGCATCAGATCCTCTTCCTCGTGCGCTTCCCCGGCGGTATCGTAAAAACCGACCGTGTAACGAAATGAGTCGCCTGCTGAAGAGTTGGTGGGCTCTCGGATTTGATCGATTTCAGCTCTTATTCTTGCAAGAACTCCTCCGGGCTTCCTGCCTGTGGGCTCTGTAGTCTCTTTCGGATTACTTGACGGAGGGCTAAAGAAGACTGCCTTGAGATCTCCAGGCAGTCTACGTGTTCCTGTCGGTGGAAAGATCCCTGACTCATTGCGTCTCATAAGCCCGCGCAAGTACAAGATGCTCAAAAGGGGATTGTCCTGCGCCCCCTCGGGCCTTCGTGAATAGATGTAGTCGTTGACAGTAACGGTTCGGCGACTCTTACCCTCGTATCCCTGCAGGTCCATCGCCTGGAGCGCCAAAACCGTCTTTCCGACACCCTTGGAACCGGCCAGTTCGACAAGCTGGCCGAACCGTTTGCCCTTGTGCTCTTCGGCTGTCGCTCGGAGCAGGAGAAGCGGAAACCACATTTCCCTTGTCGAGGGGACACGCCTCAGCATTCCGATTTCCCAGTGCTGGACGTTGACGGTCTTCTTCTTCTCTCCGCCCAGGTCGAGTTCGTATGGGACCACAATGCCTTGGGGATTTCCCGGAACCTTCACTACAGAATCAGCCTCAACCCAGAAAGGGTTCTCCGACTTGCAACCGACGTGACGCAGAAAAACACCAAACTCGATTTGCGCGTTGGCCGGGCACCTGGAGATCGGACAGAAAATGGTCGAACTGAGTTCGCTTTCGAAGAAAACAAAATTCTCGGGCAAACACTGAATCGTGGCGGTTTTGTCCAGATGACTTGTGCAGTAGCGTTGCAGCTCGTCTGAGTCAGTCAGCGTCTTCAGGCACAGGGGGCACTTGTAACTCATCGTCTACCGGCTGTCCGTATAATGGTTCATCGAAGAAATCGGCTTGCGATCTTCCAAGAGGAAGTAATATAAGATTACAATACGCCAAAGTAATTCTGTCTGTCAAAAGGCGCCTGTTTTTGTCTTTAATCTTCGATTCGGATTCACCTCTTTGATTGTGGTGTGACGATGGACCTGTCACTGGTTGCAGACCGGCACTTCGTACGATTTTTGTTCCCATTTTCGTTTCAGGAAAGGGGCATGCCGGGGAAGAACCGATTCTGGACAGGGAGGCACCCAACGCTGGTAGGTCTGGCGGGCTTTCAGTATCTCGCTGCGAAGGTTACAGAGCGCAAGGACCAAGGGAGAGACCTTTGGGAGCCATTCGAAGTGGACGGCACTCCCGATAATATACTTCCCTATGTCTCCGAGTTCATATTCCCGAAGACCGGAACTCCGGTCGAAGAACGTTACGTTCTCGCCTACCGTCTGAGTAAGAGATTCTTGCAGCGGGAGATCCCGGATCAAGGGAAGACCGTTCTCAGTGGGCGCGCCGAAGGGGTACGCTGGAAATTTCCGGTTGAGTTCGGGGAGGTCCATTTATTCTTCTTCAGGTCGGGCATCGGTATCCTGATGTTTCGGGTCACGCTGCGGAACGGGATCACGACGATTGGAGAGACAAGGAGCGAACACAATGTTGAGACGCAACGGCCGCTGGGCCTCGATGAGCTGATCGTTTTCAATTGGCTGTTCAGCCGGTGTCGCCGGCAGCTCCGCCGCCACTACGAACAAGTTGGCGAGCCGGAAAGCCGCGATGACGGCGGCGCTATCGCCGACGACCGCAACTGGGAGCGAAGAGCGACGTATTTTCGTTCATTCTGGCCGAAGCGGGAACCGAAAGAAAAGCTTTGGCACTTGGATGAGCTGACCGACGGCCTCCTGGAGCCGATCGTCGGCCGCAAGGAGGAAACCTGGAAGGCGGTAGACGATACGCGCTTGCTCGGGTATACCTTTGCGCTACTGGAGCGCAGGAACAAACAGGGAGAACTGGTCGCCATCCCATATTCGGAAATTAGACAGCCGCTTTTCTGGCTGCGGCAGTATTCGAATAAGAGCCATCTGCCCGCCAGCTCCGACCTCCGATTGCGGGGAAATCCGGAAATCTTGCAGACGTACAAGAATATTTACTTCGGCATGTCGTCGGAAGGAAGCGCCGTTTTGGCCTGGCACTTGGGGGATCCGTTCATCAAGAACCAATTGCGCGACAAGATTGAACATAACTACTTTATTCCTTTTTTGATCGCAGTTCACCAGAGACTTGCGACGATGCACTTGGCCGAGTTGATTGGCCAAAGCAGCTATCTGCGCCACAGTGAGAAACCAACCGATCGAAAGCTCGCAGCCGAAATCCGCCGGCTGCGGACCCGGGTGTTCGAGTTCATCATTTGTTGTTGGTTCGCTGACGTCAGCAGTTCCAGGGTCTACACGCGCGTCTATCAGGCCTGGCAGAGAGTCTTCGAGGCCGGCGCCTTGTTGGAAGAGGTCAAGAACGAAGTGGCCGAACTGGACGATTATCTGGAGCGTGTAGAAATGAAAGGCCAAACCACGACCATCAATATTCTGACGCTGTTGATGCTGCCCGTGACCCTCTGGATGAGTTTTTGGGGGATGAATTTTAGCCAGTTCCAAGATCTCTCGTTCTGGTGGTGGCCCGTGCGGGTGAGCGCTGCTGCTGTTGTGGTCGGTTTTGGCGGGTGGTTCTGGTGGTCGATGCGATCCCGGTAACCCGTTTGGCTGTAGAGAATTATTTTTGGCTTGATTCTCACGTGCGCTTGATCTATAGACTGCTTCCAAGTCTGTCCGAAATCCCTTATTAGGATCGCGACGTTTGTGGATCGGAGTTGCGGCGGGCGCCGCTGTCGTCCCGTTCTGCCAGATCTTGGACGTCTTTCGAGCACTTCATGGCCATCGATCGAAGCAAGAGAGAGACTGCGAAGGAGACCGCAGAGGAATTTCGCCTCCGGTTTGGCGGGCAGCTCCCTTGGCATTCCGATCGCGTCGAGTACTATGTCAATCAAGTACTGCCCACCGAACTGGCCTGCTCCGAGTCTGACACGTCCAGCCAGCGCTTACCTCCTGCGGCAAAGCAGGGCGGGGCTTTAGCCTTACTCGTCGGCTTTTCTCCTGAACCCCTCCTGCAGTCAATCCGCGTATATGAGCCGAAAGTACTGGTTTTTGTGCTCAACGCACATTATGGCGACGTGGAGACGGGCCAGAGGTTCTACAAAACGAAGGTTCTCCCTGCCGTAGGGCAGCTTTTCAACGGAGTTTCAGCCCCTAGAATTTGCGATCCCATAATTCTGGAGGGGGACGCAGATCGTCCAAAGGACCGTCCTGCCGAAGTGTTTCGGGTGCTCCGCCGCCAGTTGATTCGATGCTTAGAACCGGATCCCAGGATACTGGATATCACCGGAGGCAAGAAAAGCATGGTGGCCGGTGCTTTTCTGTTCGGGGCGTTTACAGGCATCGACATCTCCTACGTGGACTTTGACGAGTATGACGAAGAGAAGCGGACGCCGCTGGGGTATACGTGCCGGATCGGAGTCCTGGACAATCCCTACAAGCTGTTCGGCCTGCGCGAGTGGGAGCGGCTGCGGCAGCTCTACGAGAGCTATTCATTTGGCGCCGCGCGAAAACTTCTCAGGGAGGAGCTTTTGCCCACGATGCAATCGACGACCGGCACGGAGTTGTTTGATGCGGGGGAGATCGCCGCTGCCGGGCGGTTAGAGAAGGTGCTGGAGGTTTACGAATACTGGGACAATGGCGATTTTTGCGGGGCGCGGGAATTGGTCCAAACGCTGAAGCTCAATGGAATAAGCTGGCCATCCGTTCTGGAAGTCCTGGGGAGAAAAATTTCAAAGGATGGGAAAGCGGAATGCTATTGGCCACGCGGATCGAATACAGATGCGTTGTACAAGAAGGTTGTAGAGCTTGAAGAGAGCTTCTATACCGATATGGAGAAGCTGCTGGCTTATGCCGACGACGAGCTTGCCAGAGACTGTCGGCTAATCAAGCACAAGGCGGATTTTCGCTCGGCGCTACTTCGCGCCATTGGACTGACTGAAGTTCTCTTGCGGGCACGGTTTCAGATCCTCCTTCAAAAGGGACTCATCGACTTTGCGGCCTATCCGTACACTACATGGGAGACATTGAAGGCATCCCACAAGTACTATCGTGCGGTTGTAGACAGCATCAGGAACTGCGCCGTCACTTGGTTGATCGGGGCATTGCGATACAAGGATCAAGGTCCGGAAAAGTATCGCAAAAAGTACACGGAAGTAAAGATACAAGAAGTAGAGCCAGCAGACGATAATCACGACAAGAAGATGGAGATGCACCTGCGTCGCGGCGATAAGGCGCCCTGGCTGGCCGATGGGATCGAACCGGGAATGGAAAGAGACCTGCGGAATAAGGCCACCCACACCTTCCTTTTCATCCCTCAACCCATCGCGGAGAATGCCTATAAAATCGCAGAAAAGAGCTTGGCCGATTTCAAGGAGAACTGGGCCTCCTTATTAGTCGAAAACGAAGTCGCGCCAGCCAACACGACACAGGCTAAATGGGCCGATCTGCTCAGCTCCTGCGAAGTCGAATTCCTTGACCACCTCACCAACATTTCTAAGGAGAAAAACAATGCCTCGGAGTCTGCTGGCGGCTGAAGCCGACCAGATCCAGGATCTGATCTTTCGATCCTCGCGATTGCGCGCCGTCGTCGGGGGCAGCCAGTTGCTCTCCAGATTTTGCCGGCAGGCGCCCGACAAACTGTCCAAGACAGCTCGGTACAAAGGACATCCGATCGACGTAATCGTCCATGACGGCGGAGCTTTTCGAATCGAGTTCCGGGCCCCGACAGAAGAGGATGCCAAGAGCCTGGCCCGTCTGTTCGGAGGCGACTTGGCCGAGCTTTATCGCCGTTGTCTGGGCAGCAGCCTGACCCTTGCCGAACCGGTTTCGATCGCTGCAAAGTTTCAGCTGGCCAGTACCGAAGCGAGCACGAACCTTCGAAAGGCCAAGAACAATGGCGACTCGGCGGCCACCGTCGTTCATTTGCCTTATGTCGCGCTTTGCGAATCCTGCGGAATGGGTGTTGCTGCAGACAGATATCATCGTCACGAGAATGAGAAAAAAAGCTATTACTGCGAGCCCTGTCTTTGGAAGGAAAGGGAGCGCGAGCCCAGGACACCAGGTAAGTCCGAGGATCAATTTGATTTCTTGGAAACCTTTCGGAGCGCTGTGAAGACTGCTTGCGAGTCGCGGGTCGCGAGCCGCGAGTCCCGAGAACCGAATCGCCGATTCGGTAAGATTCCTGGTGGTGTTCCCGAGGACGCCGACGCCGTTGGCGCCTTTGACCTCTCGGGTCGCAATTACGTCGCCTATCTGCTGGCCGACGGCAACGGCATGGGGAAGCGTTTCGATGGCTGCCCGGACAAGGAGGCTCTGCGCCAACTCTCCTTGGCTTTGCCGGAGGTGCTGCGGGCCAGTCTTGCCGCGCCCTGCCCACAGTTACTCGATCGGATCGCCCAAAACGAAGGCCCAAAGTCGATTATTCCGGTTCTGCCGTTGATTCTCGGCGGCGATGATCTGATGGCGCTGCTGCCGGCTTCGTGGGCGCTTGACTACGCCAGGCGTTTTTGCACGGAGTATGAACAGCGGTTGAAGAAGAAGTTGGAAGAGTTGAAGATGCTTGAAGGAGACACTGATACCCCCACAATTGCCGCAGCTGTCGTGATCTGCAAAGCCAGCTATCCGCACAATCTGGCCCATTCGCATGGCGAAAGGCTGCTAGACGGAGCCAAGCGGCTGGCGCGACACGTGGAAATCGAAAACGGCAGCAAGACTTCTGTTCTCAGTTTTGGCTTGGTTGCCGGCGACCAGTGGGATCCTTTGTCACAGGTCGACTCGGATTTTCGGCCCACCGCCCGACCGTATCTTGTCGGCGACGATCCTGCGCTTTACAAGTTCGCCCTTCCGGTCGAGCGCCTGATACGGCACCGCCATAAACTTGCCGTCAACGTCGACAGCCGATTGCCCGGCAAACGCCGCGCGGAAGTGGAAGCATTGTTCGAGGAAGTATTTGAGTTGAACGCGACGCAGGCCCGCGACGAATGGAAGCCTCGCTTGGATTTGCTTCTCGGACGGTTGAGTGAGGACCTGCGCAGTCTTGTCAAGGAGGCAATCGCTGACTTGGGTGATGCATCCGGCGGCGTAGCACCCTGGCGGCGGCTGAACCGTTCAGATCGTTCATGGTTCGGCCATGGTCTCCCGGATCTTTTGACGATGTGGCCCTTCAGTTATGACTTGGATAGAGACTTGAAAGATTACGGAGACTGAGCCCGTGCGCCTCAACTTCACACTCAAACTGCAAAGCGACTACCACGTCGGAGCCGGCTACGGCCGGGGCTCGCGGCTGGATTCAGTCTTGTTGCGAGACGGCGACGGCGTGCCGGTTCTGCGGGGATCAACCTTGGAGGGTCTGTTGCGGGACGGTCTACAAAGACTCCTCGGGCTTCCCGCCCTCCAGATTCTGATCGACCATCGGCGCTGCGAAGCTTCAGGCCTCTCGCGGAGTGCCGGCGTACCGGCATACTGCAGGACGGATCTCTGCCCGGTATGCACGGTTCTGGGAACGCCGGCTTTGCCCAAGCCGTGGTCCTTTTCGTCGGCCCGTCCTGCCGGGCTTGAAAAGCCGCTCAACGATTTTGGAAGGCGGCGCAGCCGGGCGGGCGGACAGCCGGTCGCGCGAGTTCGCGTCAGCCCCAGGACGCGGCGCGCCGAAAATCACAAATTGTTTCAGCAGGAAGAGGGCGGGGCGCACCTCGAGTTTCAGTTCAACGTGGAAAACCCCATCGAGACAGCCGATACGTGCCGTCAGGCGGCGCTGCTTGTCGCCGCGGCAAGAATGACTCGGCGCCTTGGATCGGCTCGGCGAAGAGGCCGCGGCGAATGCCGGCTGACTTTGACCTCGATCGAAGGGTGGCCCGACGAGACGCCAAAGTCACAATGGCAGAACCATCTGCTCGACCACTTCGAGAAGGCCTGGCTGGAAGGCAAGCCAGTAGAAATCACCGAACAGTCTGGAACCGAGTGGACGTCGTCGCCGCCGGAATCTACCGATAGCAAGCGGTTTCGGGTCGTTCTGCGCCTCGATGAACCGGTTGTCGTGTCTCGTCGTGCTCAGGCCGGCATGCTTTACGATTCTTTGTCGACCATTGGAGGAACAACACTACTCGGAGCTCTGGCGACAGCGATGGCGACGCGGTGTCGTTTCTCTCAAGCCAAGGAGCAATTGGCCGAGAGCCCTGTTTACCAGGATTTTCTGAAGCTGTTTCGAGACGGTGCCGTCCGATTTGGCCCGCTCTATCGAGCCTCGCTCGACCGAGAAGAAGCCTTCCTTGCGCCGGCGGTCCCGGCGCCGTTTGATCGCCTCGTTTGCAAAGTCAAGGACCACCACGTTTCGGCGCACAGCTACGCCCAGGGGCAAGAGCTTCCAGCCTGCCCGATATGCGCCAGCCCGCTGGTCTCACCTCATGGCTTTTTTCCGGTCCAGCGGCATAAGGATGCAAGCGCTCGAGCCGTACCCGACCGTTGTGAAGAACTGCACCCTCGCATCGATCCGAAAACGCAGCGCGTCGAAAAAGGAGCGCTCTACGGATATGTCGCATTTGCCGTCGGTCAGTATTTCATGGGCGAGTTGTGGTGCCGCGATGGCGGGACGTGGCAGGACCTGTGCCGGGCGACCGGACTTGCTGAGAAAGAAGCCGCCTCGCTACGAATTGGAAAGGCAAACCGCCGCGGATACGGCTTGGTCACTGCCTGGATTGAATCGGTCGACCAACCAATCTGGTCGGGCCAGCCGATCGATCAAAGAGTCGACGGAGATGAACAGCCGATAACGATGACGCTACTGAGCGACGTGATTCTCCAGGATCGCTGGGGAAGATTCCTCCAAACACTCGACGTGGCCACGCTCCAGGAAATCATAGGGCCGGAAGTCGACAACGTCATTCAGATTTTTTGCAAGTCCGGTATTGTCGATGGTTTTTACAGCCACCTCGGTTTGCCTCGATGGCGGGACGTCGCGCTAAAGGCGGGCTCGGCCGTTGGCTTCAAGGTTAAAGCGGGTGGCGGCCTGCGTGCATTGTGCGACAAACTGGAGCGGGTCGAACGCGACGGCATCGGTCTTCGACGAAATGAAGGTTTTGGCCTGGTCGTGTTCAATCATCCCGTTTACAGTGGCTGCGAGAAAGTGGGCGACACGCAATTTAGGCTGCCTCCGCAGCTGCGGCTGTCCGACCCGAAAAAAGACAGCGCCGCCGATCAGCTCCAGACAGCGGTGCACCGGTTGAAAGACACGCAGCGCACCTATCAATCGAAGAGTGAGGAGTTCGACAAGAGATTCAAGATAAAGGAATGGCGTGCTGTTGCGGGATGGCTGCACAGCAGGGCGGGCGATCCGATCGACGACTTGAAATCGGGGTTGAACAAGTTTGATTTTCCTACGGTGATCACCAATCACGAACGTGACAAGAAGGGACGTCTGGCCGAAGCGAATGGAGCGATGACATACCTGAAGGACCGTCTGGATGAATTGGGTCGATCAGACAATCCGGTTTTCCAGCGGCTGGGTGTCGAACTCCTGGCGGGCAGAATTGCATCATCGGCAAAGAAGGAGGCTCGGCGCGGCCAGGCCGCCACCAACGCCGAGCCACGAGAGTAAGCGAGCGGGCCGGCACGCGGAAGGCCTGAGTGAAGTTGTTGCCGGCGTCGGAAGATTTCACGAATTCGTAATACGGGCGATGGGAGGAGCAGTGATGCGCTATCGAGTCATCCTGGCGCAAATGGTGTCGCGAACAGCGGTCCATGTTGGAACGGGTACCGCCAGCGATGTGACCGACGATTTGTGCCGGCGCAACGTCCAGGGGCAGTTCGTCATTCCCGGCACGGCAATCGGCGGCGCCTTGCGCTCGGTGGCTACGCGTCTGGCGCCACGGCTGGGAAGTCCATACTGCAAAGCTTTGATGCAGCCCGACTCGAAACCAGGCCGTGAATCAAAGCCTTGCCGTTGCTGGACCTGCCACTTGTTTGGAGATATCGAGCCGGTCGAGAGCCAGGCCGATCAAGACGCTCCCGATCAGAATCCTCCCGTTCGCGCATCGCGGCTTGTTGTCGCAGCCGCCAAGGCGAACTTGAAGAGCAAGCCGCCGGGGATCCGCGATGGAGTCGGCGTTGACCGCGCCAGCCGCAGCGCGGCCCGGGGGGTGAAGTTCGATATGGAAGTTCTGCCCGCCGGGACGGAGTTTGACCTCAGATTGGAGCTCGAAGAATGTGATGACAACGACGAGCTTGTACTGGCCGCTGCCCTGGGGGAATGGGAACAGGGTCGCTGTTGGATTGGCGGCCGCTCTGCCCGCGGGTTGGGCGCCTTCGCCTTGAAAAACTTGAGGCTGGTCGAACTTGATTTCTCAAGGCCCGAAAAACTCATGGCGTTTCTGAAGGCTGATGAGCCCTGGCAGGCCGCCACCAAAATGCCCAACTGGCTGGGCATGAAACTATCGAGTCTACTCGCGGAGCCGCGACCATCAGGGAGCGGCCCGTTGGAAGGGACGATCTCACCTGTTGGTGCTGACGGCGGTCAGTCTGCAGGACAAGCCCCAATCCATGAAACCCAAGCTCAGAAAGAGAGTCCTTCGAGCGTTGACGTGCGGGTCGCGCGCTCTTTCGCGACGTTCACCTTCAAGCTTTGTTTTGAGGACCTCTTCCTGACCAGCGATGCGCTGGCTGAAGCCATGAGTGGTTTTGACAGGGCGCCATTGTTGGACGTGATCGACACCGGGACCGGTCGCGCCATTTTACCCGGCGCCAGTCTGCGCGGTGTATTGCGATCCCAGGCCGAAAAGATCGTCCGGACGCTCGAGACACTGGAGACAAGCAACCCCGACGATTTTCTTAAGACCTGCCCCGCCTGCAATCCCGTCGAGAGCAACGTGGATGCCGCGCTGGCCAATTGCTCGGTATTGCTGCGCAAGAAGGCGGGTGCGTCTGACCGGGAAGAAGTCAACGAAACGCGTCTGTGTCCGGCCTGCCGCCTTTTTGGAAGCTCGTTGTGGGGCAGTCGCTTGATCGTCGAGGACGCTTTGGGTGTTATTCCCTCTGATGACAATAGTCGGAAGATGCTCGATTTTGTAGCGATTGATCGTTTTACCGGCGGCGCGCGGGACAAGGCCAAGTTCGATGCCTTGGCGCTGTGGCGGCCGATTCTTGACGTCTCGATCCATCTGGACAACCCGCTGCCGGGGGAACTCGGTTGGTTGTGGCTGGTCTTGCGTGACTTAAAAGAGGGAATGCTGACGGTGGGTCACGGCGCCGCCAAGGGATTCGGCCGGGCTTCGATCCGCGACTGCAAAATTCGTCACGGAATTATCTCCGATGGCGATTTTCCGGGCCCGGCGGAGTTGGCGCGCCTGCAGGAGCGGCCAACGAGCGGCGTTTATCGGATCGCCGATTGGCAGGCCTTTGACGGCAACGCAGAACTGACTCGTCTGTTGAAGGGCTGGCTGGATGAGTTTGCCGGGTTGAGGAAGTTCAAGAGAGAGGACAGCCTGAAGCAGGACTCTTACTTTGTGCCTGAGCTTCCAACGTATTATCCAAAGGACGCCTACCGATGCCTGATCAAAGGTTGAACATTGCTGAAGAAGTCGCCAAGCTGGCGGCGGCGCAAGCTGTCACTGCCGACGATGTGAGAATATGCGGCGGAGAGTTCAACGCGGATCGCCTTGAAGGGTTCATTAAAGCGTGGGACTTTTCTTCAATGCGGTATTGCATTTGGGAGAGGCCTGACCGAATCGATTTTCTTGAGCAGTTGCCCGCTGAAAGGGGCCGTCTGGAAAGGGCCCGGGTGTTTGGCAAAGCTGGAGATCTGAGTCTGCGTCGCGACGGCGACATCTTCCGATGGCACTTTATCGGCGCCGCCATACCAAAGCTTCCGAGTAATTTTCAAGTGGAAAACTGGAAGTCGGAGCCGGAAGCGCGATTGTACCGCGGCGACGAATCGGCGTTGCTTTGGGGTAGGCACAACGGGGAAGGCGATTGGTACGAAGACCGCGTTGGGCGTGCCGAATTGAAGTATCCCGGACCCGAGGCCGAACGTCTCCGAATTCACTACACGGTCTTCAGCCAGGCCGGACAGGTGACGTTTGTCTGGTATCGAGAGGTGGAAAATGCAAAGGGGTAAGATTGCCAGGCTGGTCAGCGATCGGGGTTTCGGATTCATTCGTCCGGAACAGAAGGGCAAGGATGTCTGGTTTCACGCCAACACACTTGAAGACAAAGACGTCTTTCCAGATCTCGAAGTCGGCATGGAAGTCGAATTTGAGTCGCGCGCAGCCGAGCGAGGGCCTCAGGCGGTCAAGGTGCTACTGATCGGCGCTCCCCAACTTAAGGACGGCGGGCCAGGCTATCGATTTCTGAATCCGTACAATTTTGTTCGATTTCTCACTCCTCCCGGGGAAGGGACTGAAAAACAACCGGAGACGGCTTTGGCAACGCAATTGAAGCGGCTAGGTCACGCCCCTTCTGATGCAAAGAAATCTCCTGAAAGTTTGCTGTTCGGAAAATGTGCGCCGCCGCCGCACGATCGGTACGTTGGAATTACAGGGAAAATCTCGTGCACACTGGAAGCGGTTACACCGCTGTTCATTGCCGACTCCCACGACGTCTCGGAGAGAAACCGACACAAGAGCTATCGCTTCTTTCGGTTGCGCAATGACGAAGGAAAAGATGAGGTTGCTTTACCGGCGACGAGCCTTCGGGGAATGGTGCGGGCGGCCTTTGAGGCGGCGACCAATTCCTGCATGACGATCTTTACGGGTTCCCGCATGAGCCGTCACGAGGATCCCGGTCAAGCTCGGTTGCTAGTACCGGCTCGAGTGGAGCCCAGCATAACATCCGAGTCCGGATTGCGATTGCGCCTGCTGCCCGGACGGTCCGAGCTCGCGGGCTCTAACGAATTGCCAGCCGCCTGGGTGCATCGTTACGCGCCTATTCGCAGCAGCAGGAGCGCTTTGGGCTCCACGGAGTATGCGTCTCGAGACGTCGTCGATCTCGGCGACTTCAAGCATGGGAGTCAGTGTTGGGCCGCTGCCAGGAGGATAAAACATCCGACAAAGAACTTTCATTTCTGGAATGTGATTCGGTTGGCAGGTCGTGCTGAAGATCTGAATCTTCAGAACGGAGAAGAGCCAATTCGTGGTTATTTGTGCATCACCAACCAGAACATCGAAAACAAGCACGATGAGCGGTTCTTCTTCGAGCCGGATCCTTCCAACCCCGAATTCACCGAATTCAGAGAACTTGATATGCATGTCGTCCGGAACTACCACGATCTGATTGACGATTATCAGAAGCGCCACAGGGACGATGTCCAGAAACGAACGAAGCCAGAGGATCCCTATGAAAACGAGCGCGGCAAGGTCGAACCAGGCTTCAGCCGGTTCCTCATCAGTGACACGGAAATGAATCTGGAAGTTGGCGCCCTGGTTTACGCACAACTCAAAGGGGAAGCAGATGTGGAATACATAGCTCCCGTATCGGTTCCTCGAGTCGCCTACAACAGGTCAAGCGACGAATTGTTGCACACATCTGCGCTGCCTTGCGACAGGCCCGGCGAACTGTGTTCAGCCTGTCGTGTTTTTGGTTGGGTCGAGCAAAAACCAGAGAAGAGCGCCCCGGGTGTTGCATTTGCGGGCCGTGTCGAATTTTCAGCAGGTCGCCTCGGCAAGAACTGCGGAGTGTTGGAAACGACTCCGCTGGCTATCCTCTCCTCCCCCAAACCCACGACCACTGCGTTTTATTTGACGTCGGGCGACTACAACGCGCATAACAATTGGTTGCGTGGGCGAAAAGTCTATCGGCACCACGGTAAGGCTTCCGAGAAGGAATATAGGCGTTTCGGCGATGTCGGCGATCATCAGAATCGCACGGCGTGCGGTGCGCTCAAGCCAGGCGCAACGTTTCGGTTCACGATTCACTTCAGCAATCTGGCGCCCGTTGAGCTGGGAGCATTGTTGTGGACTCTGGAAATGGACGGCCAGGGTGTTCACCGCTTGGGCTGCGCCAAGCCTCTGGGATTCGGAAGTGTCAAAATCCGGGTGGATGCGGATGGAGTCAAAGTGCTGGATCCCGCGGTCAGGTACAGCTCGGACCAGGCGGGCTGGCGGTTTGCTGAGAACTGGAAGGTTGAGTGCGTAGAAAAATTCAAAACCGCCATGGCGGAGCGATACCGTGTTTCGGGGTTCGAGGAGCTTGGCAACATTAGGGATATTCGCTCGCTGCTGGCGGATCCGCCGGATGCTCTGCCGGTTCATTACCCGCGCACGGAAAGGGTACCCACTGAAAAAGGAGAGAACTTCAAGTGGTTTATGGGAAATAAAAAGGCGGATCTTCGTCTGCTAGATCCGCCGGACGACACCGGCTTTCCGCTACTGACTGAGAGCGGCGTAAAAGTCAAGTGACGTGGTCTTGTCTTTGTGGGTCGTACGGAAGGGTATGTCGGCACTAGAACAACTCCGAGCGGCTTATCGACGTGTTGCGGAACGTTTGGATCTCGATCAGTTGTATGCCCAACGGGCGAGCGACGAATATTCCAGCACCGAATTTGCTTTGAAAAGTGTCGCTGAGGAAATCGTCCTTGCGGAAAAGAGTGCTTCCGAGGAGGCGATCAAAGAACTGAAATTCAGGGAGCAAGACCTGGAGGCGAAGCGCACAAGGGTCAGCGCCGAGGTATCCTTGTGGAATGCCGAGCCTCCGGAAAGGCGAGCCGTGATTGCATACTGCACGGCATTTGAGATTTTTCTGTTTGATTTTTTGATTGCTAAAATTGCGGAGCGTCCAACGTCACTGGCGGAATGCATAGAAAAAAGGGTCGGATTGGCTATTCGCGCTTTGAAGGAGGATGCGCTCGATAGGGCGAACATTGAAGAGTGCATCGGACGGCTGTGCCGATCTTTTCACGGGCTCAATGACGACGTAAAACGCATTTACAAGGAGTGCTTAGGTCCGATGAATTTGCGCTCTTGTAGCCGGGCGGTCATCAAGGACATGAATCTGCTCTTTCAGCTGCGCCACGATTTTGTGCACAATGACGGGAGGGCTGGCACGAGGTATCAAGCAAATGTCGGAGGTTATCGTGACCGCGTGGGAATTGACAAGAGACCGAAGGAAGGCACCCCGATGCCTGGTCCGGTTGAAATTCTTGCGTCCTGTGCAGTGGCTGACAAGAAAGTGAAGAAGATGGAAGAATTCGCTAAGTCCTTGTTGTGCTGTGCGGGATGGATAGAAGAATTCTATGCTTCTGGAGCATCCACTACGCCTCCGGCCGCGACCGGGCAAGCGACCTCTGGGATGGCAACCACTGTATGAAGCCGGAAGCTGGGCAGGTCTTCGATCAAGTTCGCAAACTTTGTAGAGACGAGCCCTATATGTTTGTGGATCAGACGTTTGGCGGAAAAGAGGAGGCTCGCGGGCGGGCAGCTATTGAAAACAAATAAGATAGGCAGAGCATCGGTCTTTTTTAGACGTGTCAATGGCGGAGGATTGAGGAGGTGTCGAAAAAACAATCCATATCTACAGGCGTACGCAGTGTTTGAAAGCCGGAGGGAAAACCGATGGGCCCGATGAGAAGGGAACTGAAACGCTTATCCAAGAGGGTTTTCTCGGACCATCGGGTCTGAAAACCGATGGGCCCGATGAGAAGGGAACTGAAACCTATGGCCGTGTAACTATCCTCGTCTCCATCTGGCGAAAACCGATGTGCCTGGGGAGAAGGGAACGGAAACGCGGATGGAGTGTGTCACCCACCCCAGCGATTGCGAAAACCGATGGGCCCGATGAGAAGGGAACTGAAACCTCCTGCCTTTCTTGAGTCTTGCTTATCCCCTAGAGAAAACCGATGGGCCCGATGAGAAGGGAACTGAAACTT
>JBPCNK010000111.1:0-5800 GCA_051001345.1 Acidobacteriota bacterium
TCGTACCTCGTACCTCGTACCTCGTAATTCGTAATTCAAAAGCCAACCGCCTCCCGAATGAACACTGCGATCGCGCCAAGGTATTTGTCACCGCCAGAGCCAAAGACATTGTGGTCGGCGCCGGGCACAAGGAGCAGCCGCTTCGGTTCATTGGCCGCGGCAAAGAGAGCGTGGGCGTGCCGGGTGTCCATCGTGTTGTCGGGCTGGCCGTGCGTGATCAAAACGGGGCACTGAACGCGCGCAAGCTTGCGCGCCGATTCGAAACGATTTCTTCCAAGGTTGTGAATCCAGCGTGGAAGGAGGGGAAGCGCGAACGCGGCAAAGTCGGCCGCTGAGCTCAATCCGGACTCCAGAATAATCGCGCCACACTGTTTTCGCGAGGCAACGTCGACGACCGCCGCGGTGCCAAGCGACTGTCCGTAAAGAACCAGCCGCTGCGGATTCACGCCGCGGCTGTTCACAACGTAGTTGTAGGCTGCATCGGCGTCGGCGTAGATGCCTTGTTCGCCTCTGACTTTGCCCTCGCTTCTTCCATAGCCGCGGTAGTCCAGCAACAAGACGTCAAATCCTGACTGCGCCAGGTCCTGGCCGAGCCACCGTAGATAACTGATGTTTCCGGCGTTGCCGTGAAAGTAGATGATGGTTGCCGTCGCCGGCTTTGAGGAAGACTGAAGAAACCATCCGTGCAATCGCAGTCCGTCGGCCGTCGTCAGCCAGACGTCCTCGGCGCCGTCGGGAAGACTCCAGTCTGGGCCGGGGCTGTAACGTTCCGGGTGAAAGGTGATGGCCCACTCCATCCACAGAAAACAAAGGTAGGCTGCGCCTGCCAGAAGCGGCAACAACAGCAACGTAAGGCCGATCATTCTCAAGTTCAGCAATCGTCCGCTTCCTTCGCCTTTCCCCCAAGCCGTATCCGCTCGATTATTCGTCCTTCGTATCTCGTCCTTCGTACCTTGTACCTCGTACCTCGTCCTTCGTACCTCGTCCTTCGTACCTCGTCCTTCGTACCTCGTCCTTCGTCAGCGTTTCGCCACCAGCCGCCAGAACTGCGCCTCGTTGAGCAGCGTGATTGTTTGCCCCTTCGCGCGCAGCCGTCTGATCTCCATCAGCTTCAGGCCCGCCTCGCGGCCGGCGGCTTGCTGCGGATTGGGCCGCCCGCGGACGACAACGGTCGTCCGTCCCGATGGCATGCCATGGACGATGGCACCGGCCCGCCGGGCGGCCAGCGCGGCCTCGCTGCGGCGCTTGCTCAGGATGCCGGTAAACGCGATGTGCACGCCCTTGAGTGTGCGCAGCACGCCGACGTTTAGCGCTGCGGGCGGATTGCGCAAAGCTTCGATCATCTCGTCGGCGCTCTCGTAACGCTTCCGCCGCTCGCCGATGCAGCGGTAGACGATCTCTTTGAGGTGGTCGCTGCACATGAGGCTGCGCACCTCGTGGGTTCGAATTCGCGCCCGCGCGTCGCCTCGGACCAGCATGCCCAGCAGTTGACCTACCTGGTAGACATCGTCGCGCGCCTGCCACTTCGGGGCGTCGCCGGCGAGGATGTCGCTGGGGGCAGTCAAAGCGTTCAAGGTGTGTGCGGTGATCCCGCGCCGGTCGCTCTGCTGGCGGACAATTCCAAAATCCCCGAGCTTCAAACGCCGGCCGTCGCAAACGAACACGTTCAGCGGCGTCAGGTCGCGGTGCAGCATCTGGCCGCGGTGCAGCTTGCCGAGCACTTGGAGAATGCCCGCAATCTCGCGCCGCGCGGTGGTTTCAGTCCACCTTTTGCCGGAGCGGTGCAGGAAAGCACTGAGGTCGCCTTGGGCCGCGTACTCGAGCGCGAGGCAGTACAAAACCCGCCCGTCGGAAAGCATCAGCGGAAACGTGTCGAATACGCGAATTGCCCGCGGGTGTCCATCCAGCAGTTGCCCGAAGTACGCCTCGCGTTCCACCCGTCGATGCGTGTGCTGACCTTGATACACAAGGTTTCCGGGACGACGCTTGAGCGCCCCAGTCTCCGTACAAGATAGACTTGGCCGAACCCGCCCTCGCCGAGAAATCGTTCGATGCCATACTGGAGTTGCGTTTCCGGGCTGGTGATGACCTGCTCGGGCTCCAGCAGGTTCCGTGCCCGGTGGAGTGGGACACGCACGGGTTTCGTATTCCGGGTCGTGGCGACGGACGCGTGTTTCAGCTTACGAGTACGATCCGGCATTGCTCGACCAATTCTCTCCACAAAACGGAGTCGCTACTCGCGAATGTATCAACTGTAGGTTTTCCATCGCAAGCCGATTTGTGGATGCCGGTGGCCAGTTACCAGTTGCTACTTACGGTCACCGGCTAGAATCGGGCGCTATGAAGCGCACAGGGAAGACTCCTGTGCCTGGCGATTGATCAAGTGCCCGCGCAGCCGCAAGCGGCGCTCTACCATGTCGGTTCAGCACGACAGGCCGGCGCCGCTCGTCGGCTGCAGCGGCCGTTGCGGTCATTTTGGTGGAGGTCTCGCGAAAGCCTTTTGTACTTCGTCGGGTGAAATGCCGTGACTGGTATTCAGGTCAAAGCGGCGTTTGAGATACTCCTCGAAGGAAATCCATTCGCCTTCGTATTCGATGGTGCGCGACCAAGCACACATCGTGACGAGGCCGGAAACCTTTGCTTGCAGTTCTTTGGTCTGCCGGGCTGTGCGGCCAACAAGGAACGCCATGAACGTGAGAACGGCGATGCGAATAATGGCGTTGGCAGCCATGTGGGTGAGCGGGGACGGTTTATCGACGAAGTCCGCAATCAAAAAGCGACCCAATGGCAGCAAAACCGCCAGCGCGTAAGCCCATCGCGTGCTATAAAACCATGCCGCCAGAGTGACAGGCAAAATAAAGAGGACGGGGAAAAGCAAAAGCGGGCCAGTCAGTAGATCAAGGAGCAGAATGGCGAGTCCCATGCACACATACGCCGATGGGCGCGCAAGGGCGCGGGCAAACCAAGTTGGGACTGGGGCTTGGGCTGGGGCAGAATTGGTAGCAGGTGTGCTCATGGCTTCATTCACGCGAGAAACGTAGCGACGCCTTAACGCCCTTCATCGGCTTGTTCCGCGGCTCATGCTTCGGCGCTCCGCTATTAGGGAACCGACCACGCCGGCCGCCAGGATTCCTAGCACCACCGTCAGCAAGTACAGGTTAAAGTGCTTCCCGAGGGCGAGCTTCAGCCATTCGGCAAGCAGCATCTTAACGCCCACTACCATCAGGACGAGAGCGAGCGCGACTTTGAGGTACCGGAGCTTTTCCACCATCCCGGCCAGCGCGAAATAGAGCGATCGGGGGCCGAGGATCGCAAACACGTTGCTGGTAAAGACCAGGAAGGGATCGCCCGTGATGGCAAAGATGGCCGGGATCGAGTCGACCGCAAAGATCAGATCGGTCGTCTCGACCATGACGAGTGCCATCGCCAGAGGCGTGAGGAGCAGCGTTCCTGGCCGAGCCGTTTCGACGGCCTCGTCTGGCATCACGGGCGCACCGGGGACCTCGCTCTCGTATGGACGCGGGCGCACCGGCACGAACGATGAAGTGCTCGCCGTGAAATCTGGCGGTCACGGGAAAGAAGCGGCGCGTCAACCGGACCACTACGTTCTTGTTCGGATCCCGCAGATTCGATCTCGCCCCCTCAATCGTCGCACGTGTATGTTGGCGCTGACAGCACTTCCACAAATCCAATATAGTCCTGTGGAACCTTTTCAAAAACCGCCGTCAGTTTCATGGCCATGTGGCGCCCATTCTACACTCCCTAAGCCCAACCAAAAAAACGATTAACGCATCATCGGCGGCTGCCACGGTCCTCGAATCCCGTGATGGTTCACGATGTCGTCAACAGGATCGGCGGCGATTCCCACGTGGCATCGACCTGGGGGAATGGACAATCATCACGAACCGGCGCCGTAAGGGAAAAGGTAAACATCACTGCTCGGTGGGTCGGTGGCGCCGTTTTACGAGTACAGGCGTATGGCTCCCTGATTTCCTGCCGGAAAGAAGACCGCCTAACAAGAGGAATGCACAAAGACACGCCAGCAACGCGAACGGAGGGAGTCGATTCACCGTGGAGGTGTCCCGGCACTTGGGCACGGCACGCGTGTCCACTTGCGCAGCGAGCCGATCCAGTCACTCGAATCCGTCCTCATGCACGCCTTGTGGTGTCCCAGTCGCTGCGCCAAGTCGGTGCCGGTCTCATTGTCGGCAGCGGCCTGGCCTGGGGCCTCGCCACATTGTTGATGTCGACGCCTGCCGCCGAGCGGATCGGCGGCATCGTCAACGTTTTCGACCCGCTGGCGTACGCCGTGAGCCTGCTGTGCATCGTCGTTATCCTTTGCTGCTGTAGCTTGCACTCTCGGGCCGCCGGAGCTCTTCGGCACGGAGATCCTTCCGGCTCCCACCGGCCCGCACAAGACCGCCCGGATGAGCTTTCACTGGACGGATTTCGCGCGCGATGAGTTGGAGACGAGCGCGCCCGACGACAATAGTGATCTGATGGTGCACCTGTTCTACCCGGCCGACGTGAGCGCCGCGGGCGAGCGCGCTTCCTACGTTCCCGACGCCGACGCGATGCGCGGCCCGTGGAACGACGAGAAGCTGGAGCGCATCACGGCGATGCGCGCGTTCAGCCTTGAGAACGCGACGCTGCCGTCTTGGGACGGAAGGTATCCGGTTGTTGTCTTCGCGCCTGGAGGCGGATGAAGGGGCTGACCTACCATATACTTCACGAGGACCTTGCGAGCCACGGTTGGGTCGTGGCCGCCATTGATCCGCCGTACAACGCGCGGGCCGTGCGCTTCCCCGACGGCCGCGTGCTCGGCAATCTCCAGCCGGCCGAACGCGGGTGGTCTCAGCCGCAGAACGGCGACGAGACCCTTCGCTCTATCGAGAACGGATCGTCCACTGGTCGCGCGACGTGAGCTTCGTCATCGACCAGCTCACCGTGCTCGACCGCGGGAACGGACCGTTTGCGAGGCGCCTCGATCTCGAGCGCGGCGTCGGCGTGTTGGGTCACTCGCGCGGCGGGCAGGCGGCGGGCACCGTGCGGCTGCTCGACGAGCGCGGGCGCGGCGGACGCGCGCCGAGTACGAAGCGGAGATTCAGCGGATACTCGCGATCTGGGATAGCAAGCTGGGAGCCGTGACCGGCGGCGCCATTCGCGTGGTCATCGACTGGCCGGGGATCACCCACATCGACTTCTCCGACGAGCCATTCTGGGACGGCTCAATGACGCCGCAGACCCGTCCCGGCAAGCTCGAGACGATTGCCGACACGCGCGCCTGGGTGCGCGTTTTCTTCGACGGCACGGTGCGCGGCGACTGGGACGGCCTGCGCCGTTTGGCTGGCAAAGCAGGCCAAACCGCCTCCGGTGTCTCGGTACATACGTTCGGCGCGATGCAGCAGCGGGTCGGAAGATGAACGTCCATCTGTCAGACTGGCGCCGCGTCCACCAGCGGCGAGTTGTCGGCTAGTCGATGCCCTGACTTTTCCCGGTAACTGATAACTGGCAACTGATAACTGGCAACTGAAAAGTGAGCCGTGATGGAATCGAACCATCAACCTACTGATTAAGAGTCAGTGGCCAACGAAGTCACAATCCACACAAAGCCACACAAATTGAAGCGGATAGCTCGGGTTTGTCGGTAGTGTCCCGTAATTGGTGGAAATGTGATGAAAGGTGCTCCAGGATTGGGTTTGACAAGAACTCAATCTGAAAAAAGGAGCACCTTTATGAAGAACAAGCGTAAGTCCTACCGACCGATGAAGCAAGCCCAAATCGAGGAGATCTTTTCCTT
>JBPCNK010000112.1:0-7477 GCA_051001345.1 Acidobacteriota bacterium
GGCTTTTCCGTAGCCCTCCTTTCCGGCGGGCCTGACTTTACAATGATGCAGCCCCGCGACAATCGCGGTCAACTCTTACCGCGCGTACTGGTTCATCGGTTTGGAAGGAACGTACAGCTCGCACCACTTGAGCGCCAAACGCCTCGGCAGATGCCGCGCAAGCAACGTCGCCAATTCGATCTTACCTGCCTGGTTGGCCGCCAACTGGGCGTCAACATCGGTATCCGGCAGCAGGTCG
The DNA here is from genome assembly GCA_051001345.1 of Acidobacteriota bacterium. GTDB lineage: Bacteria > Acidobacteriota > UBA6911 > JACQSX01 > JBPCNK01 > JBPCNK01. Next base: position 239 of record JBPCNK010000112.1, read on the forward strand.
ATGGTCATGTCGTCTCCTTCTCTCCAATACGAAGAGATCTGCAGAATCGCCGGCCCGCTCAATCCCCGGTGGGTAAACAGAATGTTCTCGCGGAACTCGGTGCGCCCGCAGCGAACCAGTGCGTCAAGCGAAACCCCGCTCAACATGCCGAAGTGGCCGCCGGCGCCGCCGTTCCATAGCAAGGGTACGAGTCCGCAACGAGTCGGCACAGTCTGCAAGCCAAACTGCGCAGCCATTGTGTAGGCAAAGTCAGTCGCTCCGATCTTCGGTATCGAAAGACCGCCGCTTGCGATCACCAGCGAGTCTGCGTCAAATACGCCTCGATCTGTGTCAACGGTAAATGAGCCCGCTTTGGAAACGCGCCGCGTGGTGCAGTTGGCAACAATCTTGACTCCGGCGTCCTGGCACTCTTTCAGCAACATCCGGATAATCTGGCTGGAACCCTCGTTGCAAAAGAGCTGTCCCAGCTTTTTTTCGTGGTACCCGATGCCGTGCTTTTCAACCAGCGCGATAAAATCTGAAGGGGTAAAGCGGGCCAGCGCCGACTTGGCGAAATCAGGGTTCGCCGACAGGTAATTGATTGGATCGGTGTTGAGGTTGGTGAAGTTGCAGCGGCCGCCGCCGGAAATCGAAATCTTCTTACCGATCCGGTCTTCCCGTTCCAGCACAACCACCGAGCGCCCACGCTTGCCTGCCTCGATAGCGCACAGCAATCCCGCCGCGCCACCTCCAATGACGATAACGTCCTGCTTCATGTCTCCTGCGCCATCAATCGATGGAACCAATCCCCAATCCCCAATTTCCTGGCGAGCCGCCTATTTCCGACTGTGCCCAATTTCATCCACCGCCATCAAAATGAGTAAGAAACGCGCGCGCTCGATCCGACCGCGGCGCAGTAAAAAACTCCTCCGTCGGTGCTTCTTCGACCACGACGCCGGCGTCAAGCAGCGCGACACGCGTGGCGCAGCGGCGGGCAAAGTGCATCTGGTGGGTGACGATGACCATCGTGTAACCGCTTTGGGCCAGCTCTTCGATGACGGCCAGCACTTCTCCAACCAGTTCCGGATCGAGACTCGAAGTCGGTTCGTCAAACAGCAGGGCTTCGGGCTGCATGGCCAGAGCGCGGGCAATCGCGACGCGCTGCTGCTCGCCGCCGCTGAGCGAGCGCGGCAACTGCGACTCTCTTCCCTGCAGATGAACCTGCCCGAGCAATTGCCGCGCGCGCCGCTCGGCCTCGTCGCGGGGCAGGCCGAGAACACGGCGCGGGGCCAGCGCAACATTGTCGAGCGCCGACAAATGCGGAAAAAGGCAAAAGGATTGGAAGACCATGCCGACATTGCGGCGCACCCGGCGCAGCGATTCACGCGCATCCCGCCGCCGGAACGAATCGGGAGCGATCGTCTCGCTCGCGATGGAAATCGTGCCCTGATCGAACGATTCGAGGCCGTTGACGCAGCGCAGCAACGTGCTTTTGCCGGCGCCGGAGGCCCCCAGCAGCACCAGAACCTCCCGTTGCTGGATCTTCAGCGAAACCCCCTTGAGGATTTCCCGATTCCCGTGCCGCTTGTGCAAGTTCACAATGTCGATCATCGGCTCAGCCTGCGCTCCAGCCGCCGCGCCAGCAGCGACAGCGGATAGCTCATCATCAGATAGAGGAGCGCCGTCAGCAGTCCCAGTTCCAGGACACGCCAGGTCGACACGGCAAGGATGTTGAATTGTTTGGTCAATTCGACCACGCCGATGGCCGAGCAGAGCGAGGAATCCTTAAACAGCGAAATGAAATTGCTGGTCGATCCCGGCAGCGAGATCCGAAACGCCTGCGGCAGGATCACCAGCGTAACGGCTTGCCTGCCAGTCATTCCCAGGGCCAGCGCCGCATCCATCTGGCCGGCGGACACCGATTCGATTCCGACCCGGTACATTTCGGCTTCATAAGCGGCGAAGTTCATGCCGAGGCCAATAAGCGCAGCCGCCCAGGCCGGCAGATTGATTCCGAGGACCGGCAGACCGAAATATAGCACCAGCAATTGCAGCAACAGCGGCGTTCCGCGGAACAGTTCGATATAGGTCTGGCACGCCCAGGCCGGCAGCCGAGTCCCGTACTTGCGCGTCAGACAAAGAATGAGCCCCAGTCCGATGGCCAGCGTCATCGAAGTCACCGATAGAAAGATTGTCATGACGGCGGCGCGCAAAAGCAGCGGCAAGTAGGTCGTCAACGGCTCGGTGGAAACCTGAAACTGCGGGGCGCTGTCGCCGACCAGTCCCCAGCGCCGCAGAATCCGATCGAGACGTCCGTCTTTTTCGATGCGCTCGAGCGCCTGGTCGATGGCCGCCAACAACGCGACGTCCTCTTTGCGCACGCCCACGGCGTAGTCGCCGCCGCCGATGGAGCGGTCGGCGTATTTGAGCCCCGGAATCTTTTCGCCGTAATAACGCGCCACCGGGTAGTCCAGCAGCACGGCGTCGAGACGCCCGATAGAAAGATCGCGGTAGGGCTCGACCTGGCCGTCGTAGGTGACAATCTCGACGCCCGTAATTTGTGCGAGCAGGTCGGCAGCCAGGGCTCCCTTCAGTGTTCCGACCTTTTTTCCGGCCAGGTCCGACATTCCGTGAATGTCGGTGTTGTCCTGGCGAACCATCAGCGCTTCGTGGAAGCGATAATAGGGCCGCGAGAAGTTCAGGAACTGTTTGCGGTTTTCGGTGACCTCGATGCCGTCTTTGATGATGTCGACGTCGCCGCGGACCAGCGCCTGTGGCAGCCTGTCCCAGGGCGTCTGTACCAGTTGCGCGCGCACACCCAATTCGCGCGCGATTTCATCGGCCAGCTCGACTTCGTATCCGATCAGCCGCGACGGGTTAGCGGGGTCTGGAAACGTGTAGGGGGCTGCTCCTTCGGCGTCGCCGCCCCACAGCAAAACGCCGCGCCGGCGGACGCGTTCCAGCGAGTCGTCAGTCTGGGCGGCCAGAGGGAGAGCGGCGGCGAGCAGGAGCGTGAGCAGGATAGGGGCTCTTTTCATTGGTGCGAATTATAGGGCAAGCCAATGGAAAAGCTGGGTCTGGTTTCAAACGGGCTTCACCATAGCGTTCATGAATCCGGGGGGATGTACTACCCGGATAAAAATGGGCCAAGCCAGAGTGGGACAGGCTTCCAGCCTGTCAGCTTTTGGGTGGGTCGGCCGTAGGACATAGCGACCACGACCACGAGCACGATCACGTCCTGATCCCTGACCCCTGACCCCTGACCCCTGTTTTCTTCTGTTTGACCCTCGTCACAACTTCGTCAGCCGCTCGATTACGCCGTCGTTTGAGGCCAGCGCGCATCCGCGCCTGCCGAAGGTACGCTCGTATCTCCGGCCGGTCCAAGTCGGACAGCTTCTTCAGGTTGATGTGACGCATCGCCTTGCCGGTTCCTTGCAGCACTCCACCAGGGTCGTCCAAGTCCGTGCCACGCTGGAATCCGAGGTTTACGTGTCGAGCAAATACGTTGATGTGGCAGATGCCGTCCTCGACGACTCGTTGCGTCGCGCCATACAGCAGCACAACCTTCGAGCGCATCTCGAAGATGTACTCATGACACGGAGTCATCTCCTCATGTACTACCGTCCGAAGACCGTGGGCAAGCGCTTGGACGGCGGGGTCGTACCGGCAGAGGAATTCGAGCAACTCACGCAGCGGTCTTGTCATGCCACCCTCACGAATGGAGATATGTCAGCTCTTGGCCGATAGGATGTTCGACCACCGCTCCCGCCTCCAGTCCTCCGACGTTTCCTCGACGCGCGTAGAGATGTGGTTTCCATGGCCAATGTTCCCTTTGCTGGGAATTATAGGGCAGCCTATGGAAAAGCTGGGGATCGTAGTCATCTAACATCCGTCCCTGACGTATAATTGAAGTGTGTTCGCATTCGTCGAGACCCGGCTCTTTACTCGTCTTGTCTACGACTACTTGTCTGACGACGAGTATCTCAAGTTGCAGCAGGTACTTGCCCAAAACTCGGAGGCTGGCGATCTCATTCCCGGCTCGGGAGGAGTTCGTAAGCTGCGCTGGGCCCTAAGAGGACAGGGCAAACGTGGCGGTCTCCGGGTGATTTACTACGTGCGCACGCGGCAAGGAGTCATTTGGATGCTTACGCTTTGCGCGAAGAATGTTGCCGACAATATTCCGGCCCACGTTCTTCGCAAGATTCGTCAGGAGATTGAAGATGCCTAGGAAGCACTCACGCAATATTGGGATGGAAATCTTGGAAGGAATTCGCCAACTCAAACGAGGTGAAATCGGTCGCGTCGTCACCTTGCCGCCGGTTTCAGAGACCCGGGCACGGATCGGTTTATCTCAATCCGAGTTTGCGCGGTTACTGGGTGTCTCCGTGCGCACCTTGCAAGAATGGGAGCAGGGGCGTCGTGTACCATCCGGGCCCGCTCGCACTCTCTTGGCGATTGCGCACAAGAATCCGCGTTTGCTCCTTCACGCGACGGGCTAAGCACGTTTGCCCGCATTATTCAATTTGACTAACGTTGGCCGGCTCTGAGCCTGATTTTCAGTGCCGCGAACGAGGAGCGGTGACCATCAAGTTGGTGGCGGTGGGACAATGTCACCACTCTCTGCGTTCGTGGCGCTGACACTTTCAGAAATGCCTGCTTTGTTTTAGAGTGGCTGCATGTCGAGTACACTTCTTTTGTTGATGTGCTGGTTGGCCGCGCAATCTCCGGCTGTTGGCCAACACGCCTTCACGGTAACACGAGCTGGCGAGCACATCATCCAGTTTGACGGTCGGTCGTCGGTGGGGACATGGAAAGAGGGGTCGGCGCCGATCGCTAAAATCCAGGTCGGCGATCAGGTTTTTCATCAGCCTCTGTTTTATCGCGACTGGCAATCCTATCGCATCGTTGCGGGCCCTCTGGAGGCCGGCAGGCATACGGTTTCAATTTCATTGACTGACCCCTTCGTTGCGTCCGGAGTACAGGCCGATGGAAGATTCAGCTCAGGGTTTGAAATCAGGGACCTCAAACTCGAACCCACCGACCAGCTGGCTGATCAGTATGCGCCAATTGTCGTGCCCCGGCCGGAGTGTGGCTCGGCACAGACCGACGTTCCTCTGCTGGTGTATTGCGAAACGGAAAAGCGGCCGGACGGGCAAACGACGCTGACGTACACAACCGTTTTCAGCAACGAGGACGGCGGCACGTCGACTCCCAACCTGATGGCCCGCTGGGGACGCACCACCGACATCGAATGGACCTACCGCGTGACCGTCGACGCGCAGGGAGCCGTAGTCGGTATTCCCGCGTTTCAAGGAGCCGACCACAAGACCCTTCCGTTTACCGGCCGCACTCTGGGCCGGCATCCCATTCTGTACGTGGCGACGCTCAACAACATTTTCGCGCCCGAAGGCGGCGGCAAGCTTCGCTTCGCCTTGGCGCCGCTGGTTTTTGACAAACTCGCGGCGAGCCGCGAGTCGGTCCTCGATCCTTATCCGTGGACAAATCGCGTGCAGCGCGATGAACTGCTCCGCGAGCACAAAATTGGAATCGGCAACGATCCCAGGGGAAACCCGCGAATCGCAGACCCGCGGTCCTTTCTATATCTGGACGTGGAAGCTGCCATTGAAGAATCTACCGGCTTCAGCGCCGGGCTGATCTTCGAAGATGGAACCCAGGTGCGCGCAGACCTCGGCCTGGCCCGCAACTTGATTTCGCGTTCCGGCTGGATCCGCACAGCCATTCAATTGCCCGCGCCGGAGGCCTGGAAGCGCCTACGCGCGGTGTTCCTGGAGTGCCAATCCAGTTCCCCGCAGGCAGCGGCGCCGGGCGGCTGTAGTTTGCGACCGCTGAAAGCGCTGCGCATCGACGATGGCGATCGCGCGATTTCTGTTTCACGCTTCGATACCGGCCAAGTGCGTCTGTCCTCCGGCGGCCGCCACGTGTTCTCTATTTCTTTGCAGTCCGATGCCGGCACTGCACCCGACGCTCCAGCAACTCTTGCTGGCGAATGGGACCGGTCACACCTCACCCGGAAGAATCCTTATCTCTACAAACACGCCGATTTGGCAGCCGATCTCGAGCAGTTGACACGCCAATATCCGGACGTAGTCGCCCGTCAGATCGCCGGCAAATCGGTGGCCGGCCGCGAAATCAGTTTGCTGACGATCGGGCGCGGGCCCCTGCGTGTGCTGGCCTGGTCGCAGATGCACGGCGACGAGCCGACGGCGACAAGCGCGCTGGTGGATCTGGTTTCCTACCTCGCGGCCGAGCGAGAAAACCCCAAGGTGCGCGCGGTGTTGAACAGCATCACGCTGCTGGCCATCCCGATGCTCAATCCCGACGGCGCCGAACTCAACCAGCGACGCAACCTGCAGTTCATTGACATCAATCGCGACGCGCGCGACCTGCGCAGCCCCGAGGGCCAGACCCTGCAGTCGGTGCGCGACAGGCTCCGACCGGACCTCGGCTTTAATCTTCACAATCAAAACTCGAGAACGTCGGTGGGGCGAACAGGCCAGCCTGCGGTCATTTCACTGCTGGCGGTTGCCTACAAGGAAGCGGTCACCACCAAGCCCGTACCTATTGCAACCAAGAAGATCTGCTCGTTGATCCACCAAGTCCTTTCCGAATTCATTCCAGGACAGATCGCGCGCTACGATGACGAGTTCAACCCGCGCGCTTTCGGGGACATGCTCACACTGGCCGGCACTCCAATCGTTCTGATCGAAACAGGGGGGCCGAGCGGAGCCATCGATGAACTCGGCCTTGTCCGGTTGAACTTCGTCGCGCTTTTATCGGCGCTGCAGCATTTGGCGAACGGGACGCTGGATGAAATTGACGCCGGTATTTATGAGTCCTTGCGTGTCAACGAGGGCGGCCAGCTCTTCAGCCGGCTGTTCAAAGATGTCTGGGTTCTAAACGGAACAGGCGCGCCGCTGTTTCAAACCGATCTTGGGATCGCCGAGGATCGTACGTACAGCGTGGATGGAACCAGGATTCGGTCGACGCTGACTGACGTCGGGGACCTGGAAGTTTTTTCAGCTATCCAGAGCGATGTGTTTTCCGACTATGTGGTCGTCTCCGCCGAAGGCACAGTGCGGCCCGGTCCGGATGTACATCTTTTGTTTTTCAAACGCGAACGTGTTGGGGCGGCGGATGTTGCCACATTGCGCATGATGCGCCCGGACTTTGTTTATCGTAATGGGGCAATCGGCACTCCTTAGGGAAAATTGGGGATTGGGGATTGGGGATTGGGGATTG
>JBPCNK010000113.1:0-7998 GCA_051001345.1 Acidobacteriota bacterium
GGTGAATGGCGCTGATGAGCGCCAGCGGCGCGAACAGAAGATTGGCCAGGGAGACAGTGAGCAGTGGAAACATGGGAAAGTCCGGCTCTGCGCGACTTTCGATGACGGTGAGCAAAAGGATGACGCCCAGGAATCCGCCGACCCCGGCATAGAAAAGCAGAAGGATGATCCAGAGCAGAGCCCACCGCCGAATGCTGGCCAGGTGGGCGATGGCGGCGTCGGTCACGATGACGTCGCCGGAAGCCGTTCCGAAATAGGCCAGAGGGTCAGTCATCACAGAGGCGGTGACGGGAGAAAGGGGGCGAGCGCCACTTCCATAAACCTGTTGCCCGTAAGTACCAGACAACCCCGTTCCGGAAGTTTCACCGGGACAAACACCGCATCGCCCGCCACCACCGCGGCGGCAACGCCCACCAGATCTGAGACACCCGCCAACCGGCGCACGAGGTGCGCATCCTGAAGGTCACGCGCGCCGGCGAGGCCGCCGTTGTGCAGTGCGTGCTGATGGGCCAATACCCGCCGATGCCGTGTATCCTCGAGGGCGCACGCTGCGGTTCCTCGTCACCGGACACCTGGGTGCACCGCGACGGTCGCTGGCAGGTGATCGCCCGCCACTCCAGCCTCCCCGCCAAGCCCCCGGAGCCTGCGGGCTAGGCCCGGGGCCCTTGACCCCTGAGGCGGGTTAACCATTGCGCGGCGAGCGTATCCATCCTCTCGCTCCGGGGGACGTTCTCGCGCGCTTCGTAGTCGAGGGTCAACAGCAGCGCCTCCAGCTGGCTGACCGGCGGATCGCGTTCGGGATCGTGCGGCGGATTGCTCAGCCGGCAGATCGCCGCAATCTCGCTGTGAGGCGTCCGGGCATCAGGTTCGGAGCCAGCGCCGGTGGGACCAGAGCCAGCAACAGCGGGACTGGGCGCAAAGAGAGAGCAAAGGTCGGTGCCGGGGTTACCACCAGAACTCGGTGCGGAGGAACTGCCGCACGCGATTGGAAAGCACGGCGCCGACAGATCGCTTGCCGCAATAGATCCGCGCATAGCCGGTCATGCCGGAGCGCAGCTCCGGCGGCGATGAGTCGAGACGGCAATAGATCGTGACGTGGCTTTGTGCGCTGAACTCATCCGGCTTCGCGGCCGCGGGCGCGATGCGCTCAACTTTGCCTGTATACGTTTCATACGGCAAGGCGCGAAACTTCAGCTCGACGCGCTGTCCCGGCCTGACCGCGGCGACCTGGTCCTCGGAGAGCGTCACCTGCGTCACAAAAGATGACGGCTCCTCGATCAGGCAGATCGGCTCGCCTTCGCGGAAGTACTGGTTCACTTTCTCCGCCATGAACGGCGTAGCGACTACGCCTGCGGAACTGCTGTGCAGCACCGTGCGAGCACTGAGACTTTGGAGATAACGGAGCTCCTCGTTCAGGCGGGCAAGCTGTGCCTGTGCCGCGTCCAGATCCTCCTGGCGCGGTCCCAGCGCCAGCAAGGAAAGCGTCCCCCGCGCCTCGGCCACCTCTCTCTCTCGCTCCGCAAGCTTGGTTTCGTCAGCTCGCGCACCAACCACTTTGCGGCCACGATATTCTGCCTGGGCCTGTTCCCATCGCAGCGCCGCGATCTTTGCCTCCGTCTGGGCCTGCTCCAGCTCGTTGTCCGTCAGCACTGACTTGGCGTAAAGGTCGCGCGAACGCTCCAAGGCTCTGTTCGCCTGCTCGGTTTCCAGTTGCCGCTGCTGAATCAATTGTTCCAGTCGCGCCAGTTCCTCGGTCAGCGCCTCCTTGGCATGCTCGACGTCCTGCATAGCCATGTCACGCGCGTCTTCGGCTCGTTCGACGCGCAGCATCTGCTCGCCAATCTCCTCCTGACGCGCACCCGACTCGAGCAGCTTCACACGGGCTTCGATTTCATGCACTTCGGCCAGTTTCTGCACGGTCCTGCTCTCCAAATCGGGGATTTCGATTACTCCAACTTCCGCGCCCGTTGCGACGAATGCGCCCTCCTCGATCGATATCTGCCGCAGGAATCCGGCGACGGGAGCGCGCACTTCGTTGCGCACCGTGGCGCGGACGACGAAAGAACCCGAGGCCCGCTGCTGCATCTGGATGAAGTAGAGCGAGAGCGCGATGGTGACAAGCACAACGGTCCAGATGAGGGCACGCTTGCGACGATGGATTAACATGGTTTTGAACTCCCCTTGTGAAATGCCCACGAGAAGGCTGCGACCGACGACGGCGCCCAGGGCAGCCACCAGCACGATCCCAGTGGGACCGAATCGATAGCTGCCCAAGTGGAACAGCCCGACGAACATCAGCGTCAGGAACAGGAGCGAGTAGGCCCATGCGGCCAGTCCGAAGATCAGCAGAAAGCGGGCGCGCGGCTCTGACGCCGGAGCAGGGGCGCCCCAGAGGCCCCAGCGGAGCCTGCCGAGCACGAGATCCCAGGCGCGCTGGCGCAGGTTGCGAATCTCCAGCGCATCGCTGAGCAGGTAATAGCCGTCGAGCTTGATGAGCGGATTGAAGTTGAAGAATGAGCGGATGCCGCAGACCGCGAGCACCACCCACGCGAGAGAGTTCACCAGAGAATCCTGCACAGTGACGCGCCAAACGAATACGGCAATCGTCCAGCACATCAGATCGCAGTATCCCCCCGCCAGGGTGACATAGAGGCGCTTTGACTTCTCGCGAATCAGCCACGCATCCGAGACATTGCAGTAAAGGCAGGGAATGAAGAACAGCAGCAGGAACCCGACCTCGTGCACCTCCCCGCCGAAGTGCTTGCACGTCAGCCCATGCGCAAACTCGTGAAGGGTGGTGACGAGGCAGAGAATCAGCCATGCCAGTAGCCACGTCTGCCAGTGCAGTGCGGCGGGAAACTGGCTGATGAATGTCTGCCGCTCGGTCCAGACGAATAGAGCCGCGAGCAGGATGCAGCCAGCGGAGGCGGCGACGAACGCGCGCGTCCAGACGAACCGGATCCTGGGCTCCAGCCAATTGAAGAGGCGATCGGGATCGAAAACTGACTTCCGCCAGAAGAGGATGCTTTGCTCCGAGGCGGGCGCGGGCGCCGCAACGGGCGCAGAGTCGGAGCTCGAAGGTTTTGCCTCGATCGCGACGGCCCGGGGCGGGACAGTCGCCGTTTGCTGCTCATTCTCAACATCGGGAGTGAATGCTGCCTCGCCGGGCGCGTCCTGAGCGGTTTCTTCCGGCTCGAGGAGACGCCACTCATCGAGCATCTCAAGAAAGTCGTGCAGGTCGCTCTGCGGCAGCGGCTGCTCGAATTCCCGCTCGAAAGCGGCGCAGACGTCGTCGGCGCTGTGTCGCCCGTCGAGTTGGTGGAAAAGAAACGACTCTTCGGGGCCGAGGTTGTAATACTCGCCTGTGCGCGGATCCTTGACGACAAACTCCCCAGCGTTGCCCAAGGGCCTGACGATCAGCTCGGGTCGTCGGGGGCGCAATCGAAGGATGGGCACATCAAGCAACGTCATTTGTGATCCCAACGTCAACCACGGCCCCCACCGGCCCGTGTGAGGGGCTGGCGGTGAGGCCGTGTGACGTTTGAGTTGCAGCGTCTACTTGTTGTGTCCCGCAGGCTCATGGCCGGCGGGATTCGAAGAGGGTATGCCGTTGGCATTGCCGCCGGGCGTATGACCGCCGCCATTTACCTGGACGATCTTGGGTGCGATCCGCTCTTCGAGCTTGCGGATCGTGAAACGCTTGGTGTCTTTCTTGGGTGATTGCATGACAAAAACATCCTTCTGGGGAAATGCCACCGCCTGAACTTGCAGGCGGCGGCTACAAACCCGCGCTAGTTGTGGCCGGGAGGCTGATTTCCAGCCGGGTTGCTGGACACCTTCGGCACGCCGTTGGCGTTGCCGCCGGGCGTGTTGCCGCCGCCGTTGACTTGCAACGTGGTGATCTTGGGAGCGATCCGCTCTTCAAGCTTGCGGATCGTGAAACGCTTGGTCTCTTTCTTTGGTGTCTGCATGGACGTAATTCCTTCCGAGTGATTGGAAAAAGGGCAGTTGGGCCAGGCGGGCAAACAATTCTCGCTCGGCGCACCTGCGCTCGCAGATGCTCACCGGGCGCGGTTACTACTTGCCGCTCTTGCCGGGGTCATTGCTGACGCCGCCCGAGTTGGACGGGTTGCCGCCGGGGAACTGTCCCGGGGGGAAGTGCGACTGCCCGGGCGCGATGCGCGCTTCGAGCTTTTGAACACGGAACCGTTTGGGTTGGTTCTTGCTGGGTTTCTTCAGGGCGAACTCCTTCTTGAAAAGGTGATCTGGAAAAGCGAGGACACGAACGACCGGAGCGTCGTCCGTTTCGCTGAAGTCGAGAGGAACAGGTGAGTCAAAAGGCGAAACGTGGACTGTCGCCCAAAGATTGAACGCCAGTTTACAATCGCGCAAACTTCCCCGTCTATTAGGGGAAACACCTAGTGCGACGCGATTTGCGCACGTTTTATGGCTTCCTGCTGCCAGCGATCGCCAGCGCGCTAGCGCACGAGGTCGAGGCGCGTTTGCGAACCCAAGCCCTGAAGGGGCACTTCACTCGCGCCGTGGCGCCTTAGCTTTTTTCGCGCCGTCTTCCCTGCTCGACAAGCTCCGCGAGCAGCAGGAGGATCTGCCCCAACGCGGTGATCGCCAGCGCGCCGGCGAAGAAGCCCGGGGCCATCAGGCTGCTGGCAACTGCGGCACCGCCGCTAAAGGAGCTTCGGTTTAAAAGCGACACGATCGCCGCAACCATCAGCAACGCACCGATGATCGCCTGAAGCGCGCCGAACGCTGTCAGCGACCAGCCGACGAAGCGCGCCAGCACTGGCGGATCGAGGTGGATCGGCCCGCGCCGGCGCGGCTGAGGCGTGCGGTATTCCACCACCGGCACCGGCGGCCGGTCCTTCTCCTTGACCGCCCTCGCCAGCTCGTCAAGATTCTCCATGCCGCAAGGATACCCCCGCGCGCCCCGCTTGCACCCCCCGCGGGGACGGCGTTCGCACCGCTATGCCGCCATCGCCATCCCGCCCGCGAATGTGATCCGCATGCTCGCGGGCAGCGACCACGGCCCGACCTCGCCGGGCCCGGATGCCCAGCGCCCGAAATACGTCGCGATCTTGCCGTCATCCTTCTCGGCGTGCTCCACGCGAAACGGGCTGCGCGTCACCACGCACTTGAACCGCGTCTCATCGGCGTTGGCGCATTCCCAGTCGCCCACGTGCATGAACAGTTGAAGGTGCGCCGCTTCCGGCGCTTTGGCGCGACTGTATGGCGAAGCGCTATCTGCGTAACTCATCTCGTGCGCGCCGAACACCGCATATCTGATGTTCACCAGCGGGAAGGTGTGCAAGGCTTGCGGGCTTTTGCGCTCCGGCGTTCGCACGCGCATCCCAAGCTCCAGCAGCTCCGCATCGCTCACGCCGAGGTTGGCGCGCAGCATGGCTGCCAGACCCCTGCACCAGCGATCGGCGGTCTTGTGGGCCGCCCGCTTGGCCGCGACGTCAAGAGTAGTGCGAGACCCGAGGTTGGCGGCGACCGCATACGCCGCGGCAAACGCCTCGACAGCCCGCACCGCCTCCGCCACGCGCTCGGGCGGCAGCAAGTAAAAGTCCGGCCGCAGCAGGATGGCTGCGACGAAACTCTGATACCACGAGAGGGCGTCCGCCTCTCGCTGGGGGATGAAGTGCCTGCTCATGATGCGTTGACCCTTGCAAGGAGCATGAGGAAGGACGGCGGCCGCACGGTGCGGCTGCTTCGCCAGGGTTCCATTTACAGCTTGCCGCGGTTCCCCGTCGTGTCATTTGCAGCTATCGGCGCGAGCCCGCGCGTGACTGGAGCGACCCCCCCCCTGTTTATGGGGGGTGCTGGCACATTCAAGCGCATCGCGAGCTCGGGTGGCGTGCCAAACGTGCGCCGCCGCGCGGCAGCCAACTCTTCTACGTGCTGCGCGGAAAGTCCTTTGCGCCCCAAGGGCAAGCGCAGCTTGAGGAGAATTGTCTGTGTCGAGTTTTCCTGCAAACCTCACATAGGTTTGCCCCATTTCAGAAATCGTCTTATCCTCGCGCTCATGGCGAAGAAGCGGCCAAAGGGGGAGGGGCAGGAGGCAGCCGCGTCACCGTCTGCGATGTACCGAATCACGGACGATACGAGGCGACATCTGCGGGTCTATCTTGAAGATCTAAAACGAGGGCAGCGTGAGACGCCGAAGCGCGAAGCGTTCGTTGCAATGTTGGGACGACTGTTTCCGAATGCCGATGTCGGACGCGTTACCAGTGGAGCCGAGCACTCCGTCCGAATCAACCTTGGTCACCGCACCAAAACGGGCGCAATCGACACCTTTCACGGGAATGCCGTGATCGAGTTCGAGTATGACTTAAATGCAACAGGGAAGTCGGCTCGCCAGCAACTCCGGGAATACGTTGCCGGCGTATGGGCGCAAGAAGCGATGCCCCACCGCCCCCTTGTAGCAATTGCGACGGACGGACTTAATTGGGAAGTGTACAAGCCGGAACTGGTTGATGCGACGAAGCCAAAGCCTGCTGTTCCCGATGTGATCCTTGGCGAACCGATCCGGTCCTTCAAAGTGAAGGCGGCTGGGGCAGGTGACCCACTTGCGGACTTCTACTTCTGGCTACAAGCGCTGCTGTTTCGACCACAGCAGATGACGCCGACCGCCGATCTCTTCAGCTTCGACTTCGGAACGGACAGCGTTCTTTGGGGTGAAGGCCATCGACGCCTCAAGACGGCGTGGCAAGCTTGTCAGCAGCGTCCTGAAGCGGTCACCGCATTCGACGCATGGCGTCGCTACCTGCGATACACGTACGCTCTTGCCGGCGGTGAGCCCGGGTTGGTCGACCTTTTCCTGCGACACACCTACCTCGTCAGCGTTGCCCGATTGCTTGCGTGGGCGGCACTCTCCGGCGGTAAGGCGGACAAGTCCAGCCTGACCGGCGAAGCTGCGTCGACCTTCATTCTCACCGGTAGTTGGTTCCGGGAGCGCGGCCTTCTCAACATTGTGGACGACGATTTCTTTGGATGGGTGCACACATCGCAAGCAGTAGAGGAACTTGCACCACTCTGGGAACAGGCTCTGGCAACGCTCCGTAGCTATGACCTGACGCGTCTTGGCCAAGATGTGCTCAAGGACGTCTATGAGCAGCTCGTCAATCCCGAGGAGCGCCATGGCCTCGGTGAGTACTACACGCCCGACTGGCTATGCGAGCGCGTCGTCGCGGAGGTGTTGCCGACTGACCGCATTGCCACAACGCTCGATCCTGCGTGTGGCTCGGGGGGCTTCCTGCACTCAATCATCAGGTCTATGTGCCGCCACTCGCGTCGAATCTCGACACCCCTGAACTCTGCTCCATCGATTTCAATGGGCGAAAGCGGTCGCAAATCAGGTGGCGAGTTCTTCAACAGGTCCATAAGCAGTGCCCGGAGAAACAGGGACGATTGCCCGTGGGACTCTGCCGGATCGAGCAAGAACGCCAGAAAGTTCGAATGGCGAATCTCGGCCCGAGCAATCCCGAGCGCATCGAAGATGTTGAACGTCCCGATCAGCGACTCGAGCGCGAGTAAATCGTCATTGTCGACTACGAACCTCTCCAGCGAGGCTAGGGCATCGGTCACCGATATTGCCACCGGTTCTTGCGGCATCCCGCGCGCAGTGTACTCGAATTGCGGGGCTGCAATACCGCGACCAGGCATGGTCGCGGCTACGGGGCGCGAGCTCGCGGTGGGCGTTCACTGAGATTCTGCGCAGTAGTGCGCGCTCAGCGCCGGTCATTCCGCGCTCTCCGCGCCGCTCTGCGCGCATTGCTTTGCGCGCGCGCATTGGAGCTTTCATCTTGCGCTCTGCTCGGCGCTTGCAGGGCCGATCATTTCACCGCGCTTTGCGCTGAAATCCGCGACTTTGAAAAAATGCGCGCGATTTTCGTGCAATCCGCGCGCTTTGCTCAAGGCCTCGCGCCGCCTGCCGATTTCGCTTTCGGAGCACGCGAGGATTCGCAGGCTCACGAGGCT
>JBPCNK010000114.1:0-11574 GCA_051001345.1 Acidobacteriota bacterium
CTGTTGGGGTCAGGGTGACGGCAACTGCGGTGGGGACCTTCCCCTTTTGGTCGCGGCACTGAACGTAGGTGAATGATTAGTATGGGAAATCGAAAAGCATTAATTGCTGGCAATTGGAAAATGTACAAAACCGCTGACGAAGCCGGAGAGTCGGCGCGCCGATTGGTCGAACTAGTCGGTACTGCGGCGCGGGCCGACGTGGTCATCGCGCCTCCGTTTACAGCGCTTGAACGCGTGCGGGAAGCTCTGGCCGGATCGAAGGTGGCGCTGGGCGCCCAGAATGTTTTCTGGGAGAAGGAAGGCGCTTTCACCGGAGAAGTATCGGCCGAAATGTTGCGCGCCGCCGGTTGCAGCCATGTCATCGTCGGCCACTCGGAACGGCGGCAGCATTTCGGGGAAACCGACGCGGCCGTGGCTCGCCGCATCAAAGCAGCGCTGGGCGCTGCGCTGATCCCCATTTTCTGCGTCGGAGAAACGCTCGACCAGCGCGCCGTCAACGATCAGGATCGTGTCGTGTCCGCACAGCTTGACGGTGGGTATGCCGCTGTCTCGACCGAAGAGATTCTTACAACGGTCATCGCCTATGAGCCGGTCTGGGCCATCGGGACCGGGCAGACCGCAACTCCCGAGATCGCCCAACGGATGCACCGTGCTATTCGCGACTGGCTCGTACGGCGCGTCGGCCCGACACAGGCCGACAAGATTCGCATCCTGTACGGCGGCAGCGTTAAGCCCGACAATATTTCGTCACTGATGAACGAGGCGGATATTGACGGCGCTTTGGTAGGCGGCGCCAGTCTGAATGCTAGGAGCTTTGGGGCAATCGTCAATTCTGTTTGATAGGGGTCAGGCTTCAGGGGTCAGGGAATTGCGGATTGTGGATTCGGACTACTGTCTGGAGCATTTCGTATTTCCGTATGACTTGTATTCTTGCTACTGACCACTTGCCACTTGAATGCAATGATCGAAATCGGAAAGCTTCTCATCATTTCTGGCATCGTGCTGCTCGTAGCCGGCGCGGTTTTTTATTTCGGAGGATCGCTGCTCGGTTTGGGCCGCCTGCCGGGCGATCTCGCCTTCCGGCGCGGCAATTTCTCATTCTATTTTCCGATCGTCACCTGCCTGCTGCTGAGCCTGCTGTTGAGCTTGCTGTTTTATCTGTTTCGACGCTACTAGCGACGCCCGTAAGACGATGTGAAGCAATCGAGGCTGGACCGGCTCGAGCGGGAGACCACTCTTTAGGCGGACACGGTTGCGGGACTTAAACAACGCCTCTACATGAAGAACCTGCTGGTTCCCGGTGGATTCGGCGACACGTTCAAAAGTGCTATTGACCTTTCGATTTTTCGAATTGAATCAGCACAACGTCGCTTGTGGCTGCGCCGCGCACCATGGCCAGTCGCTTACCGTCGGGCGACCAACGGAATTCGAAGATCCGGCTATCCTTAAAGTCAGTCAACTGGCGCGGATTGCCTCCCTGGACCGGAAGGTTCCAGAGGTTAGACACTCCCGCCCGCGTCACGATGTGGGTCAAACTGCGCCCATCATTTGAAAATTGGACCCGAGATCTGGGCTCCACGACTTCCAAATCGATTTGCCGGAGAATCGGTCCGCCGTCTAACGGAAAGATCCCCAACCTGTGCTGCGGCGATGGAAGCTGGTTCCAGTAAACGCTCAGCAACTGCTTGTTATCTGGTGAGACCGACTGAGGCAGCGCGGGCGATGGAATCTTCAGTTCTGTTGAGGGACCGTCCGGAAGGGCCATTCTCACCACCTTCAAGTTCTCGAGACTCGTATAAAACAGCCACTTGCCGTCTCTGGATAGACACGGCATGACTTCCCCTCTTCCGTGGGTCAGTTGTGTTGGGTTGCCTCCATCAATTTCCATTCGAAACAGGTGAGGCCGATTTTCCTTTCGGGTGCTGACAAAGAGAATGTAGCTTCCGTCGGGCGACACGACGGGGACGCCGTCGCCTTCTGGGTGGTGGGTCAATTGCCTGGGGTTACTACCGTCAGCTTCGCAAATCCATATATCCTGATTCCCGCTTGCCTGCGACGCGTAGGCCACTCTGCCGTCGGGCAACCAGTCGACTGAGCCTACGCCCGAGACATCGCGGGTCCCGATGTAGGCCTGAGCGGCGTCAATGATCTTCCTGCCGTCAACCCAGATGGCCGCTTTCCTGTCGAGGAGTACCGTTACCAGGCGGCTGGAATCTGCTGTCAGGCTGACGCCATCGTAGTGACTCAAATCGTTTGTAATTCTGCTGGCCGTTCCGTCCGGCATGGAAATCTGCCAGAGCTGGCTGAAGTTCCGTGATGCTGGTCTTTGGATTGCGGCAATTGCGAGCCGATCCGGATTCATCCACGCAATCCCGCCGACCGATGGCCAGTCTTCTGCAGTCACCCGCCGCTCGTTTCCATCCGCGACATCAATTGTGAAGATGGCAAGACTAAGAATTCCGCCGGCGAAGCTGCCCCCCGAGGCGGCGATGGTCTTACTGTTCGGAGACCACGCCAGCGCATCCATCCCGTATACCTCCGGGGAAATGCGAGTCTTGAGAATCCGCTGATTGGCGCCGTCGTGGCTGGCGATCACGAGGTGGGTTTTACCGTCGGCCGGATCTCCGCGAAGAAATGCAACATGCCTGCCGTCGGGCGAAAACACGGCTGAGCTGTCGATGTCGTCGAGCACCTTGCGCGGAGTGCCGCCGAGCGCTCCGATTTGATAAAGCGTCCCCGGCCCGCGGCGGCTAGGATAGATGGTGTAGTAGACATAATCGCCGTCGGGAGAAAAACTCAGTCCGCCAAAGCGCGCGTCGGCCGGCTCCGTGATCCTGACGTTGCTGGAGGTAGCAACCTGGCGGACCCATAAGCTTCGCAGGCCGGCGTCGTCGACGACGTGGACCACGTAGCGGCCGTCGGCCGAGATGACTGCCATCGTGGCCGTTCCAGTCCGGGTCAACCGCGTGACGCCAATGGATTGGAGGTCCGGGCCGCGGGGACTGGTGGTGTCGCTGCCAAACCGTTTCCACACAAATATCGCGGCAAGACCTGCAGCTACAATCAGAGCAGCGGCGAGAATCATCTTTTGGGAAGAAAGCCGCCAAGGCGTCGTGGCGGCAGGAGAAGCGACTTCTTCTGCGTAGGTTCGGGTAGAGAACCGTCCTGAGTCCGTGTCACGCTTGAGGCGCTTGAGATCGGCGCGCATGTCCGAGGCCGTCTGGTAGCGGATCTCGCGGTCTTTTTCCAGAGCCTTATTGAGGATCTGCTCAAAGTGCGCTGGAAGTTCCGGATTTAGACGCGTCGGGGGAACCGGCGCCTTATTCAGAATTGCCTCGAAGATGACAGCCGTTGTGCTGCCTCTAAATGGAGTCGATCCGGTCACCATCTCGTAGAGGACGGCGCCGAACGAGAACAGATCGCTTCGCCCGTCTAGTTCAAGACCGCAAGCCTGCTCCGGAGACATATACGCGACTGTCCCTAGCGAAGTACCGGGGCTGGTCAAGTGATCTTCGGTTACGCCTATCGTATTCGGGTGGGGACCGCCGCCGGACCGGACTCGCGCCAGATCAAGCTTAGCCAAGCCAAAGTCGAGAACCTTGACGTGGTCTCGACGAGTCACAAACAAATTGGCCGGTTTAATGTCGCGGTGGACAATCCCACGAGAATGGGCCGCGTCGAGTGCCTCGGCGATCTGGATGCCGATATCGAGAACTTCGTCCAGCTTTAGCGAGCCCGCTGCGATGCGAGCCGCAAGCGTCTGGCCCTCGAGCAGCTCCATGGCGATAAATGGGTGGCCTTCGTGCTGATCGACTTCGTAAATGACGCAGATATTGGGGTGGTTCAGCGCTGAGGCCGTGCGCGCTTCGCGCTGGAAGCGCTCTAGCCGCGAAGAATCCTTGGCAAACTCTTCGGGCAGAAATTTCAGAGCGACGTTGCGTCCGAGGCGCAGGTCTTCGGCTCGGTAGACAACGCCCATGCCGCCGCCTCCCAACCGATCAACGACCTTGTAGTGGGATACCGTTTGTCCGATCATCGCCTGCTTCGTGAAATCAGTCAGTGAAGCGTAGCTGCCCCAGCCGGTTCGTGCAAGATGTTTTGTCCCCCTAGTCTTTTTCGAAGATTCAGTCTAGAATGTCGCTTTTCGTATAGGCGGAGTGAACAAGTAGAAAGGAAAGAGACATGTCGGTGTTGTTTTACCTGCTGGTGGGTTTGTATGTGATTGTGGCGGTAATCCTGATTGCAGTGGTTCTCCTGCAAACGGGGAAGGGAGCTGATCTGGCCGGCGCCTTTGGCGGCGGTGGCAGTCAGACGGCCTTCGGAGCCCGCGGCACGGCGACGTTTTTGTCGAAGATGACGACGATTTCGGCCATCCTCTTTATGGTCTTGGCGCTGACCTTGTCGATTATCTACAACCGCCAGCGTGGCGGATCCCTGATGGGCGATGTACCTGTGCAGCCCGCTACGGCCGCGCCGGCCACGGCACCGGCGCAGGCGCCTCCGACACAGCAGCAACCGCCTCCCAGCCAACAGCCGCAGGGACAGCCCCAGAGTCAGCCGGCCAAGCCGCCGCCCTCGCCTCCCGGTGGCGCTCCTCCGTCGGCCTAACGACCGCCGCCGGGCGGCCCTGAGTGCCGAAGTGGTGGAATTGGCAGACACGCCATCTTGAGGGGGTGGTGGGAGAAATCTCGTGGGGGTTCGAGTCCCCCCTTCGGCACCAAAGACTTGTTTCCATCTACCGGAACCATCGGAGATCGCACCGCATAGCTACGCTGAAGTCAGAGCAGCCTTGGAAGGTCGCAGTATGGAAACGGCGCCAAAGAAAATCCTTTGCGTTGACGACGAAGCAGACTCGCGGGAACTGCTTGAGTTTCTGTTGAAGCGCACCGGACACGCGATCACGACTGCCGAGACCTACGCCGATGGCCTGCGGCTGGCCCAGGAGCATGACTTCGATCTGTATATTCTCGACAATCAGCTTCCAGATGGGTCCGGAATCGACCTTTGCAGGTCGATCCGGAAATTTGATGCGGATGCGCCGGTGGTGATTTTGACGGCTATGATGCAGCCGGCATATCGCGACATGGCGATGACTGCCGGCGCGCAAGCCTTCCTGCTCAAACCCAACCACATGGATGATGTGACCTTCACGATCGAGCGCCTCCTGCGCGGCAACCATTAACGGGAACCAGTGGCACCGGCCGCCTGGCCGGTGGTGTAGCGCATTCCGCGACCATGAGGGGCCTTTCCTTGTAACCTGCTACTGCTCACTGGCCACTTAACTGGCGGGACACTCGGTTTTTTGCTAACGTAGCGGGCTATGAAACCAAACTCTGCGCTCCGCCAACTTGGGCTTGCCTTGTCCTTATTGTTTGCCTCCGTTGCGGCCATGTTCGGCCAGGGCGCCGAATCGGCCAATCGCTCCGATCGGCCCGAAAAACCCAAAGAACTGCTCACGTCGCAAACCTTGCGCGCAATGCAGTGGCGGGAAATCGGGCCGGCCGTTCAGGGCGGCCGCGTCGTCGACTTTGCAGTCGATCTTAAGGATAAGCGCACAATTTACGCGGCTGTCGCCACCGGCGGCCTCTGGAAGACCACCAACGCCGGCACGACTTGGCGGGCCGTCTACTCGAATGAAAAAACGGCCTCGCTCGGAGACGTCGCTTTGGATCCCTCCGACGGCAACATCGTTTGGCTGGGAACCGGCGAGGCCAATAACCAGCGCAGCTCCTCGTGGGGCGACGGCCTGTACAGGTCGGTGAGCGGAGGCAAAAAGTGGCAGCACATGGGTCTGGAAAAGACCGGCCACATCGGGCGAATCCTGGTGCATCCCAAGGATGGCAAAACGGTTTACGTGGCGGCGCTTGGCTGGTTATGGGGCCCGAGTGAAGAGCGCGGAGTATACAAGACCATCGACGCAGGCAAGACCTGGCAAAAGGCGCTTCACATCAGTGAAAACACCGGCGTGGCCGACATCGTCATGGATCCGCGCGATCCCGATGTCCTGTATGCGGCCGCCTACCAGCGCCGCCGCAACGACTACAATTTCATTGGAGGCGGTCCCGAATCGGGCATCTACAAGAGCTCCGACGGGGGCCAGTCGTGGAACAAACTGGCCGAAGGAATGCCGCGCGAAGACATGGGCCGGATCGGCCTGGCCATTTCTGCGTCCAATCCGGACACGCTGTACGCCATTGTCGAAGCCCGCACGCGCGGCGGCATCTACCGCAGCGTGGACCGCGGCGCCAGTTGGGAATTCCGTAACGCCTACAATTCGATTCCATGGTACTTCAGCCAGATTCGTGTCGATCCGCGCGATGCCGACCGTCTGTATGTGTTGGGAGTTCCACTCAGTGTCAGCGAGGACGGCGGGCGAACGCTGCGCCACGACGTTGCACGCGGTCCTCATGTCGATCATCACGCCTTGTGGATCGACCCGGACGACTCCGACCACCTGATTTTGGGCAACGACGGCGGCATCTACATTTCTTATGACCGCGGCCAGGGTTGGGACTTCATCTCGAATCTGCCGATTGGTCAGTTCTACGCCGTGGCAGTGGACAACCGCCTCCCGTTTTATCACGTCTATGGCGGCACGCAGGACAATCAGACCTTGGGCGGACCGAGCCGGACGACCGACGCCAGCGGCATCACAAACGACGACTGGTACGTCGTCACCGGGGGCGATGGATTCCACGTTCAGGTCGATCCCAAAGACCCCAACACCGTCTACGGGGAGTCGCAATACGGCGTTCTTGTCCGGTTTGATACGGCTACCGGAGAGCGCCTGGGAATTCAACCGAAGCCGCCGACTGGCCAGCCGCCCTATCGGTGGAACTGGAGCGCGCCGCTGCTGATTTCTTCCCACAGCCACACCACGCTGTATTTTGCCGCCAATAAACTTTTCAAAAGTTCCGACCGGGGCAGCCACTGGGAAATCATTTCACCCGATCTGACCCGTCAGATCGATCGTGAAAAGCTCCAGGTCATGGGCAAGGTCTGGGACAAAAAGAAGGCGGTCGCTTACAACGAGGGAATCGCGCGTTACGGCAACATCAGTACCCTCGATGAGTCCCGTTTGGACTCCGGGTTGCTGTACGTTGGAACCGACGACGGCCTGATTCAGGTTTCGCGCGACGGCGGCAAGAACTGGACGCGGCTGGAAACGTTTCCGGGTGTCCCGGATCGAACCTACGTGACGCGCGTAGTTGCCTCGCGGCACAAACCGGCAACGGTCTATGCGACGTTCAATAATCATCGCAATGTCGATTTCAAGCCGTACATTCTGAGAAGTACCGACTATGGCAAGACGTGGACGTCGATTTCAGCCAATTTGCCGGAGACGGGTCCCGCTCATGTCGTCCGCGAACACCACCGCAATCCGGACTTGTTGTTTGCCGGGACCGAGTTCGGCGCTTTTGCCTCGATTGATGGCGGCCAGAAATGGATCAAGCTCGACAGCGGCCTGCCCACGGTTCCAGTCCACGACATCGCGCTACAGGAGCGGGAAAATGACCTGGTCATCGGGACGCACGGGCGTGGCTTCTGGGTGCTTGACGATATTACGCCCCTGGAGAAACTGAGCATGCCGGCCCTGCAGTCGCCGCAACAACTTTTTCCGGTGCGCGACACGCTGTTGTTTAACCCGACGGGCCGGCTGGGGTTTGGGCCCGGCGGCGCGCAGGGGGATCGATACTTTATGGCCCGCAACCCCGAGTTCGGCGCCGTCATCACTTTCTATTTGAAGGATAGCCTGGAGGCTGCGAAAAAAGAGGAAGCAAAACCGGCCAGTCCGACGCCACCCGACTCGGAGGAAGATCAAGTCAAGCCGAAGGCGGTACTGGCAATCTACGGGGAGGGCGGCCAACCCATCCGCAGATTAGTGGCGCCAACGGCGGCAGGGATGCACAGGGTTGTCTGGGATCTGGCACGACCGCCTTCGGTTGTGGCTTCACCGCCGCAAGCCGGGGCGCAGGGTGGACCCGATCAGCCAGGGCCCCGCCGGGGCGGCGCGCGCAGCGGACCGCGCGTCCTGCCCGGAAAATACGAAGTGCGCCTGGAACTGGACGGTAAGGTCGTCGACACAAAACCGATTCAGGTGACAACTCAGGGTCTGCGCGCTATGTCCCTGCCAGATCGACAGAAACTAGTAGAGTTCTTGCAAGAGGTCAGCACGCTTGAAGGGAGGTTCAACGGCGCGCTTCAGACTTCAACGCGGCTGCAGCAGGACTTGGCGCTGATCGAAGCCGCACTAGGGATCCACGCGGCCGCCGCCGATACTTTGTCGGCGCGGACTCGGGAGTTGACCCTCAAGAACCGCAAGATTCTCGACGCTCTGCGCGGAAAGGAAAGGCCGGAGGAAACCGATCCTCCTTCTACGTCGGCACGGCTCGGTGGAGTGTCGGGCGACCTGCGCCTGGCCGGTTCCTTGCCCACGCAAACCCATCGGCAGGAAGTCGACGCGGTCGCGCAGGTACTGCGCGAACAGCTGCCGCGCTTGCGGGAACTCGTGGAACGAGATTTGCCAGACCTGAATCGGAAGTTGGACGAGGCCGGCGTGGTATGGACTCCCGGCCGGTTGCCGAAGATTGAATAAGGGGCGATTCCCGATATTCGCCGCTTTAAACGGACATAACAACTTCGGCCACGAGCACGTGCACGTCCTGATCCCTGATCCCTGAATTCTGACCCCTATAGCTAGCAGGCACTATTCATGAATAGCATTCACCACAGAGACACAGAGGGCACAGAGGGACACAGAGGCTTAGAGAGGCGGGCTTACACGCATAGCAAGGAATAAGTCCTGCAAAGCCAGGACAGCGTGACTGTCTGGAAAGGTCGGGATCATTAGATACCCAAAAGCTTTTGTTTTTCTCTGTGTTTCTCTGTGTCCGCTGTGTCTCTGTGGTGAATACACTTGTGAATGATCCGGGCTAAGGCCGCAATGAAAAGCATCGACATCCATGTTCATATCCAGCCGTGGGAGATGTTCACGCCGGCGGTGCTTGAGACCTTTCGCAAGGGCAAGAAGGATTTTGATGATGTCAGGCGCTATTGTGACGACCCGGTTGCTTTTCTCAACTACCTGGATTCGCAGCAGGTCGAGCGGGCCGGACTGATCAATTACGTCAGCGACCTGATGGGCTTTACGTCCGAGACCAATGATTTCATTTCGCGTTATTGCCAACAGGATCCCGATCGGCTGATCGCTTTTGGCGGCGTCGATCCCCGCCGCCCAGGCGTGGAAGCGGAGATGAGCCGCCTGCTCGGCCAACTCCGAATTCGCGCCATCAAAATCCATCCACCCCACCAGGAATTCGCAGCCAACGCCTATCGCCATGAGTTGCCGGAATTGGCGGCTGTCTATCGCATCTGCGAGAATGAAGGCGTTCCGGTCACGATCCATACAGGCACCAGCATCTTCCCGGGCGCCCGCAACGTGTATGCGGATCCGATGGCCTGTGATGATGTCGCCGTCGATTTTCCGAACTTGAAGCTGCTGCTCGCCCACGGGGGACGGCCCATCTGGATGGAGACCGCGTTCTTCCTGATGCGCCGGCACAAAAATCTTTATCTGGACATCTCCGGCATTCCGCCGCAGCGCCTGCTGGAGTACTTCCCGCGGTTTGTCGAAATCGCGGACCGGGCGCTGTTTGGCAGCGACTGGCCCAGTCCGGGCGTGCCCGACATTGCTGAAAACGTGAAGCGTTTCCAGGCGCTGGGTCTTTCCCCTGAAATCCAGCGGCGCGTACTGTACGGAAATGCAGCGGCTCTGCTTGACCAGTGAGACGGAGAAAAGCAATGACGAGCGGTCGACAGATTCGAACTCTTGTAGTTCTAGGCGCTGGAACGATGGGCCGGGGAATCGCCCAGATGGCCGCAATGGCGGGCTACCGGACGCTCCTCTTCGACCTCGAAGATTCGGTGTTGGCCGAGGCTCGAGCTGCCGTGCTGGCCAATCTCGACAAAGGCAGGAAGCTGGGGAAAGTCTCCCCGCAGGCCTGTGAACTGGCGACAAGACTTTTGGAAACGACGACGGATTTTGGTCGGGCCGCAAGCGAATGCGACTTTCTTATCGAGGCGATTCCCGAAAAGATGAGCCTGAAGAGTGAAGCGCTGGCGCAGTTCGAGAAGTGCGCGCGTCCCGGAACCGTGTTTGCCACCAACACATCTTCGCTGAGCATCACCGAGCTAGCCGCCGGAGCGGAAGATCCCGGGCGAGTCATCGGCATGCATTTTTTCAATCCGGTCCACTTGATGAAGCTGGTCGAGATTGTCCGTGGAGCGCAAACCTCGGCTGAAACGTTTGCCACAACCGAGGCGGTCGCTCGCCAGATGGGCAAAGAAACCGTCGACGTCAAAGAGTCACCCGGCTTTGTCACCAGCCGTGTCAATGCGCTGATCGGCAATGAAGCGTTTTACATGCTGCAGGAGGGAATTGCCAGTGCTCGCGACATCGATCGCGCCCTGAAGCTTGGTCTGAATCATCCCATGGGGCCGTTCGAGATGGTCGATCTGGTCGGGTTGGACACACGCCTCAGTGTCCTGAATTTTCTGCACGAACGACTCGGCGAAAAGTATCGTCCGTGCCCGTTGCTGGTCCAGTATGTAGCCGACGGCCGTCTGGGCAGGAAAGTCGGGCGTGGAGTGTACGAATACTAATTACGAGTTACGAATTACGAAGTGCATCTTCTGGTTGCGTGCGCGCGCTGCCGCTGACGCGGGGCGTAGACCGCATGCGGCAGGTCTACTAGGAGCGAACATGAACAAGCCACTTCGGAAGCTTCTCGGCGTGATGGGTATTGGCCTGAGCTGGGGCGCGGTTTGGGGGGCGTTATTCGCCACGCTCGTGCTGATCATCGGAATCGTTCGTCCGGAAGACATTGATCCTGGAGAAGGCGCTGTGGCGGTCAGCGGAATCGGATGGCTCGTCGGCTTCGTGTCTGGAGTACTCTTCGGCATTATCTTGTCATTCGCCGAAGATCGGAAGTCGATTCTCGACCCCGCGCTGAGTCGTGTGGCAATCTGGGGCATGCTGGGGTCGGCGGCGTGGCCTCTGCTGACCGCCGTGGACGACAGCATGATGCTCATCCTCTGTCCCCTCGGGCCGTCTGTGCTTCGGCGTCGGTTGCGGTCGCGCGCAGAGCGGAGCTTCACGATTCGGGGCGACCACGGCTGCTGAGATGGATCGGCCGCCTGCTCGCAAATCCTCTGCAAGCGGCTTGTGCATCGAATGGATGAGGGACGTGATGAAGAACGGCTGCGGTCTAACATCGGCTTGGAGCCGTCGCCCACCATCCTGTGCGATCATGACGCCGTGGCGCGCGGCTCAAGCCGCACGTTAGGCATGCAATCGAACCGAGGAGGCGCAATGAAATTAGAATTTCCTGGCGCAGTTCCAGAAATACCCGTCAGCCATATCGACAAGGCTGCAGCATATTACGAGGCAAAACTGGGTTTCAAATTGGATTGGGGTGGCGAAGAGCTTGGACTTGCTGGGATCTCAAAGGGAAATTGCAGGATATTTTTAGCTAGCCGGGACTATCGAAAGCAGTACGGTAATGTTGGTCCAGT